>CAMZGJ010000020.1 GCA_947306375.1 uncultured Spirochaetales bacterium | reverse complement strand
TGTAGTCAACATCGCCTGTTGCGAAGGCTTCCTTTGCAACAAGGGTAAGTCCGTTTGCTGCAAACTCTTTCTCTGCTGCATTTACAATGGCTTCTGAGTAGTCTGAACCGTTTTCATAGAAGATTGCAACCTTCTTTGCGCCCAGAACCTTGTTTGCATACTCTGCCATCTTTACACCCTGGAACGGATCAAGGAAGCAGGAACGGAAAACGTTTGTTTTAACCTCGGAATTGGGGTTGTCCGGATCCATGACTGTAACCTTGGGGTTTGTGGCAGATGCTGTAATCTGGGGCATGTTGTCATCGTATGTTGCGTCGGAAAGGGCAATTGTTGCACCTGTAAGGACGGAACCGATAACAGCTGTTGCTCCGTTTGCCTTGGCAAGGTTGTAAGCGTTGACTGACTCTACGCCGTCTGCCTTGTCATCATACTCAAGAAGGTTGACCTGCTTGCCGTTGATTCCGCCTGCGGCGTTGAGCTGGTCAAAGTACATCTTGACTGCATTGCGTACAGGAACACCGTACATAGCATAGTCACCGGTTGTGTTTCCGATGAATGCGACTGTGATTGTGTTGTCTGCAGCTGACTTGGATTCGCCTGCACCGCCTGCAAAAACTGCAAAGGCTGTACAAACCATCAAAAAGACAACTAATGCTTTCTTCATAATATTTCTCCCGTTTAAAAAATGTTTCTATCAGTAGAATTTTCTTGGAATTATGTTGAAATTCATCCTTTTATTCAATAGATATACAGGCAGGACTGCATAAAAATTCAAAAATTTTTTCAAATATTCTATATCTAAATATAGATATAGCCCTCAACAGCCCCTGAAAAATGGCCTGAAAACATGTTGACATCTGCAATTTCTGGCATTATTTTCAGTCTCATGGCAAAGAATACACTGATTATTGTTGAGTCTCCCACCAAGGCAAACACCATCAAGAGTTTCCTCGGGTCGGATTGCAAGATCATTGCCAGCAAGGGTCACATCAGGACCCTTCCGGAAATAGGAATGGCAATTGACATCAAACACGGCTACAAACCGCAATATATTATAGATGAAAAGAAAAAGGACGTCATAGCCCAGATCAAGACCGCTCTCAAGGACGCGGACGAACTCATACTTGCAACTGATGAGGACCGCGAGGGAGAAAGCATAAGCTGGCATATAACCGAGGTCTTCAAGCCCACCATCCCCTGCCGCCGCATGGTCTTCCACGAGATTACCAAAAAGGCAATCCTTGAGGCATTCAACAACGGCAGAGCCCTGGACATGGACCTTGTAAAGGCCCAGGAGGCACGCAGAGTGGTTGACAGACTCTACGGCTACACCCTGTCACCCGTCCTCTGGAGCAAGCTCTCAAACAAGAAACTCAGCGCCGGCCGCGTCCAGTCACCGGGCCTCAAACTCATAGTTGACCGCGAACGCATGCGCATGAGCCACGTCAAAACGGAATACTGGGACGTACGCTCAACCTTTGCCCAGGGCTTCACCGCCCGTTTGAGCCAGTGGGAAGCCAAACGCGTCGCCACAGGAAAGGACTTCAACGCGGAAACAGGCCGCTTCATGGGCTCCTCAAAGGTCAGACTCCTCTCTTACGAGGACACTCAGGTAATAATATCCGCCCTCAAGGGCGATACCTTCAGGATTGAGGATATCGCGGAGAAATCCGTGGCCCAGCATCCCTTCCCGCCCTTTATGACAAGCACCCTCCAGCAGGAGGGCAACAGAAAGCTCAACCTCTCGGCAAAGGATACAATGAAGTATGCCCAGAGCCTGTATGAGAAGGGCTTCATAACCTACATGAGAACAGACAGCCTGTCCCTCTCCGAGGAAGGCCTGAAGGCCGCACGCAGCGCTGTTACTGAGAAATACGGCAGGGCTTTCCTTTCTGACTCTCCCAGGCGCTATGCCTCAAAGAGCGCAAATGCCCAGGAGGCTCACGAGGCAATCCGCCCCGCCGGAGACCGCTTCCTCAGCCCGGATGAAACCGGCCTCACCGGAAGGGAACTTGCTCTTTACACCCTCATCTACAGGCGCACCCTTGCCTCACAGATGAAAGATGCACAGAAGATAAGCACCACAGTCACCGTCAGCGCCGGAGAAGGAGTATTCACCTCAACAGGCACAAGAATTGAATTCCCCGGCTTCCTGAAGGTCTACTCGGACTCTTCCGAGCACACTGACAAAGACGATGACATGCTCTCCCAGGACCTGCCCAAACTTGAAGTGGGGCAGATTCTTACCCTTTCAGATCTTGAAAGCGTAAGGCATGAGACCAAAGAACCGGGCCGCTACTCGGATGCGTCCCTTGTCCAGGAACTTGAGAAGCTGGGCATAGGAAGGCCCAGCACCTACGCTTCAATCATTGACCGCATAATTGAAAAAAACTATGTGGTCAGGGAAAACAACACCCTCATACCCACCTTCATGGGTTTTGCGGTTGTGCAGGTTCTGGAATACTTCCAGCAGTACATAGCCTACTCCTTCACATCCAGCATGGAAGAAGACCTGGATGAGATTTCCAACGGCAAGCTTGAATATCTGGATTATGTGGCAGGCTTCTATGAGGGTCCCGACGGCCTTGAGGCTGTTGTGAAAAAGGAAAAGGAATCAATTGTCCCCATGGAGGTCAAGCAGATAAACCTTCCCGGAGTCTCAGAGGAGAACACCATCAGAATAGGCAAGTTCGGACCCTATGTTCAGGACAGTGAGGGCAACTTCTACTCAATCCCTGACTCCTGGTATCCGGCAAATGTGAATGACCGTATGCTCCAGGAACTGAAGGCTTCCAGGAAAACCTCAACTTCCAACCCCATTGTCGGTTACACGCAGGAAGGTCAGCCCATTTTCTACTGCACCGGCAAGTTCGGTGACTACTGGCAGATAGGAGACATCTCCAAGACCAGGGATGTCAGCCGCTTCTCGGTGCCCAAATCACTGATAGGAAAGGAAGTACCCGTTGAGAAGATTCTTGCCTTCTTCAGCCTGCCCCGCGTTGTGGGACATACTGAAAGCGGTGAGGAGATTACCGCCAACATAGGCAAATACGGCCCCTACATCAAGTGCGGCGCTGACTCCAGAACAATCAAGAACGATGATGAGGTTCTGACAATAACCGAGTCGGAAGCAAGGGCTATTTTCAGCACACCCAAGGCAGCTTCCGCGGGAAGACGCAAGAAAACCTACTCCTCCGCAAAGACCAAGACTACTTCTGCCCAGGCAAAAGAGACTGAGATTGTAAAGGATTTCGGGGTTCAGGACGGTGAAACCCTTGATATCAGAAGCGGCCGCTACGGTTACTACCTCAGGCACGGCTCAAAGAACATCAGGATTGCACCCAAGTACCAGCATGACAGTGCCGCCTGTTCCCAGATGTCCCTTGAAGAGGCTCTGGAGTACGTGCGCAAGGCATGAGCAATCATTTCTGCTTCTTTCAGCTTCTTTTCAGGTGGTTGAACTTCCGCCTGAAATAGGCTATATTCAGACCGGATGCGCCCTTAGCTCATCAGGATAGAGCGTCTCCCTCCTAAGGAGAAGGTGACCTGTTCGAGTCAGGTAGGGCGTAAGACAAACCAGAGGCTGTTTTTGACGGCCTCTGTTTTTTTTGAACCTGATTTGACTTGAGTTCTGCCTGTAGGGGTAATAAAGCGGTTCTCAGGCGGAACAGTTCCGCCCGGACACACAATAATCCATGCTGCAGGCGGAACCTCGCACTCAGAACTCGCACCAAAACTCTATGGGATTGTGCAAAAGCAGGAAATCTATCAGGGGGAATGAAAACTCAACTGTATTTTTTGATACAATTGTGCCGTTTGTAGATTTGACTTCGGAGGGAAGGTTCAGCCTTATTGTTATCCTGCTTGCGTCTATGGCATCAGGGCCGTCCTCTCCCAGGATAAAGGCCACAAGCTCCTTGTAGTCTTCTTCAGTCAGATAATCATGCGGAGGGTTGTTGTAAACAGGGCCCCAGACGGCAAAGTTTCTGTCCGCCAGAAAGGGCACAACCTGAGTCAGGGTGTCCCAGTTTTCAAGACTTATCAGAAGCTTTATGCGGGTTCTGCTCCCTTCCCTTCTGACTGTAATCAGATTCTGTGAAGGATTGTTCAGACACAGGTCGGAGACAAGTTTCTCAAGGTCTGAAAAGTTGAAGTTTCCTGAATAATTGTTGTCTCCGGTCTTTCTGAAAGACACGGAAGATGAGGCCTGGGAATTATTTACATTTTGTGCAAACTCGGAAACGGCCACATCCATAACAGGGTCATTGTTGCCGTTTGCCTTCCATGAGGAAAGGTCCTCAACAACACCCACAAAGAAGTCAGTGGCTGAAATCTGCGTTTGGGAACTGCCTCTGAGGGCACCGTAGGAAGAGCCCAGGCTTACAGTCTGGGTTACCGAGCAGGAGACCAGAAGCAAAGGGAGAAAGATAAAAACGGGTGTCAGCCTCTTCATACTGAAAACTAAAACAAACTCTTAATTCAGTTATTACACATTGAAACGGAAATGCATTATATCTCCGTCCTGAACAACGTATTCCTTGCCCTCTATACGGAACTTTCCGGCCTCACGCACTTTGGCCTCTGAGCCGTACTCAAACAGGTCATTGCAGCTGTAGACCTCTGCGCGGATAAAGCCCTTCTCAAAGTCTGTATGGATTACTCCTGCAGCCTGAGGGGCCTTGTAACCGGCCTTGAAAGTCCATGCTCTGTCCTCGTCCGAGCCTGCGGTGAAGAAGGTTCTCAGACCAAGTGTTGCATAGGCCGTGCGGATGAGGGTGTGCATTCCGCTCTCCTCAAGTCCCAGAGCCTGGAGGAACTCCGGCCTGTCTGCCTCATCCATCTCTGCAATCTCAGATTCTGCCTTGCCGCATATAACAACAACGGGGCTGTTACGCTTTTGTGCTATCTCACGCACGGTCTTTACGTATTTATTGTCCTCTGAAAGACCGTCCTCATCCACATTGGCAACATAGATAACAGGTTTCATTGTAATAAGATGCAAATCTGCAATCAGGGCCTTCTCGTCATCTGTTTCAACCACGGTCGAGGCGGCATGCCCGTTCTCAAGTGAGGCAATCAAACGCTCGTAAAGAGGCAGAAGAACGGCGTTCTCCTTGGCATCCTTTGCACTTACGCGGCTCAAACGGCTCTGTTTGTCATAGCGTTTCTGAACAGTCTCAAGGTCCGCAAGAGCAAGCTCAATGTCAATGGTCTCAATATCGCCGGCAGGGTCAACCTTGTTGTTCACATGGATGATATCGGGGTTTTCGAAACATCGCACAACGTGCGCTATTATGCCCACTTCCCTTATGTTGGCCAGGAATTTGTTGCCCAGACCCTCGCCCTTGGATGCGCCCGCCACAAGGCCGGCGATGTCCACAAACTCCGTCACGGCCGGGATGACCTTGGCGGTGGGGATCAGTTCCACAATCCTGTCCAGGCGGCTGTCCGGCACGTTGACCACGCCCACGTTGGGCTCTATGGTGCAGAAGGGATAGTTGGCCGCTTCCGCGGGTGCACTTGTAAGTGCGGAGAATATGGTGGATTTTCCTACGTTGGGCAATCCTACAATTCCACAGTTGAGACTCATAAGGTTCCTCCTACCGGTCAGAAAATGATATCAAATCATCAGCATTCTGTCATTGGAAAGTTCTACGCCTTTCTTTTCCCTGAAGGCCTTGAGCAGCGCGCTGACGGTAAGGTTCTTCTTCTCGTTCCCTCTTATGTCGGTAATTATCTTTCCGCCGTCCATCATGAGAATCCTGTTTCCCAGATCAATGGCGCTCTGCATGTTGTGGGTAATCATAAGGCAGGTCAGGTTCTGGCTTTCCACTATGCTCTTTGTGAGGTTAAGCACCTTCTCGGATGTTCCGGGGTCCAGGGCGGCGGTGTGCTCATCCAGAAGGAGGACCTTGGGAGGATTGATTGTTGCCATGAGAAGGGTCAGGGCCTGTCTCTGGCCGCCGGAAAGCTGGCCTACCCTGCTTCCCATCTTGTCCTCAAGTCCCAGATCCAGCACTGCAAGCCGGTCTCTGAAGTCCTGTCTCTCCGCCTTGGAGATTCTGCTGAGCCAGCCTCCGCGTCCTGCGGCAAGAGCAAGATTCTCTTCAATTGTCATGCCGGGGGCACTGCCCATCATGGGATCCTGGAACAGGCGGCCTATTGACTTGGCGCGCTTATGATCTGCCAGGAAGGTTATGTCCTTCCCGTCAAGAATTATGCTTCCGCTGTCAGTGAGAAATGTTCCGCAGATTGCGTTGAACAGGGAGGACTTGCCCGCACCGTTTGCCCCTATTATGGTTATGAAATCCCCCTTCTGAACGCTGAGGTCCAGGTTGTCCAGGGCCTTCTTTGAGTCCGGAGTTCCTGCGTTGAAGGTTTTTGATACTTTTTTTAACTCAAGCATTGCACCGGTTTTTACTGTGCTCATGTTCAGGCCCTCCTGTTCTCAAATCTGCGCTTGAATTCCGGAAATCTGTCACGCAGGTAGGGAGCCGAAATGGCAATTACAACTATCACCGCAGAGACAAGCCTGAGCATTGAGGCCGGCATGTTGAGCCTGAGTGCCACCGTGTATACCAGGCGGAACAGGAAGGCTCCCAGAACCGCGCCCACTGCCTTTATTGTTATGTTCTGCGTCTTTGAGAGGAAAGAGTTTCCTATAAGCAGGGACGCAAGGGCAATTGTCACCATGCCCGAACCTATAGTCACATTTGCCGAGCGCTGGTACATTGCAAGAAAGCAGCCTGAGAGACCTGTGAATGAGTTGGAGATGCACAGGCCAACAATGGTTGTCATAAAGGGGTTGATTGAGGAGGAGCGCACCATTGCGCGGTTGTCTCCGGTTGCCCTTATTGCAAGACCCAGACGGGTTTTGAGGAAAAAGGACAGAAATACTATCACAAGAATCACAAAGAAAACTATGACGGCCAGTTTGTACTGGGAGGCCATGAAGGTGCCCTGCATTAGGGTTCTTGCCTTTGTGAAGATTGTTTCGGTCTTGTTGAGGTTCAGGAGGGCCGTGTTGCCCATTATTGCTATGTTGATTGAATAAAGACCGGTGTTTACCACAATTCCAGCAAGCAGGCTGGGAACTCCCAGATAGGTCTGAAGAAGGGCTGTGACAAGACCTGAAAGCAGACCTGCGCACATTGCCGCGGGAACGGCCAGAAGCGGGTGACCTGCAAGGGCTGTAACAGCACCTACGGCTGCTCCGAGTGTGAAGCAGCCGTCAGTGGAGAGGTCACATACACTGAGCATTGAATAGCTCAGATAAAGTGCCAGGACTGTCAGAGAACTGATCAGTCCCAGCTCAAGTGCGGTGATAATAATGTCCATATCAGAAACTCTCTGCGGTCTTTATGCTCTGCACCTTTGTGCAGTAAGGAGCAAACACCTTGGCAACGTCATCATACTTGTAACCCATGGCAGCTGCAGTCTCAATGTTGACTGTGGCTGTTCCGTTGTCAAATGTCCTTACGGGGGTCTTGCCCGGGTCAAGTTTGTTGATCAGTATATCCGCTGCCATTGATGCCGTCTCACGTCCCAGGTTTGCGTAGTCTACTCCGTAGCCCAGGAATGCTCCGTTGAGGGCAAAGGAGTCCGCACCTGTGTAGTGGGGAATTCCGGCCTTTGCAAAAGCTTCATAAATTGAAAGCTCTGCAGTCATTATTGTGTTGTCTGTAGGTGTGAAAACTGCCTCAACCTTGTCTGAAATAAGGGCCTGTGCTGCAAGGACAACCTCATCTACTGTTGTTCCGGTGCGTTCAATGTACTTCACGCCCCTCTGGCCGAGAATCTGTTTTGCAGCGGCAATGGGTGTTGTTGAGGCATCCTGCCCTACGTCATAAAGGAGTCCAACTGTCCTGATTGAAGGATTGAGTGCAAAGATGAGGTTGAACACGGCGTTGCTGTCAAGGAAATCAGATGTTCCGGTAATGTTTGCGCCGGGGGCCTCAATTGAGGAAACCACTCCGCTTCCCACGGGGTCTGATACTGCGGCAAATACGACCGGTATTTTGTTCTCTTCAGTTGCGCTCTGCATGGCCATTGCAACCGGGGTTGCAACACCTATCATCAGGTCAACCTTATTGGAGATGAAATTTGCAATTATCTGGTTCAGCACGTTTGCATCTGCGTTGCAATTGTCATACAGAATGTCAAACTTCACGTTCTCAGCCTTCTCTATTTCAGCAAGCCTGCTATTTATGTTGTCAACAATCTGGTTCAGTGATGCGTCGTCAACGAAGTTGCAGATTCCGACCTTGTAGGTCCTGACCCCGGCGGGGGCGGCCTGTGCGTCTGCCTTCTTTGTGCAGCCTGCAAGAAGCACTGTGAGTGCGAGAAGTGTGATTAGTACTAAGGATAATGTCTTTTTCATATTATTCTCCATGGTTTGTACTGTTTTGTTTCTATACAAAAGAACAAATCCATGGTCATGTTACTGTAAACAGAAACAAGTGTCAACACTTCTTTAAAGAAATTGCTTTTTTCTTTAAAAATCCGAAAAAAACGTCAGGGGAAAACGAGGGTTTGCGCCCATAACTATATATGGGGACCAAAAAATTTTTCTGATTGGAATGAAGTTCTGCTTGGATGAATTATTTTTGGTCTCCAGGCGGAACTGTTCTACCTGGGGAGAATAAAAACCGGTGCTCAGGCGGAACTTGGAATTGAGAGGGGTTATAATGGAGTTTAAAACTGTTGTAGAAACACTCAAAGCCGGAATTTTGCTGTTAAAAGAAGAGCTGCAGCGGATTCAGAACAGAAAGAGACCAACCGAGTATCTGATTTTCAAAACGGAAAAAAGCTATATCCGGTATTACCTGAAAAACCGACAAAGGAAAGAATCAAGATATATAAGTTGCAGAGAAGAGAAGGTTTTAAGAGAGTATTGTCAGGAGAGGTTCCTTGATAAACTGGAAAACAAACTGCCCAAAGAGATAGACAAGCTGGAAAAGATTGCAGTACTACTCGGAAAAGTCCGTGACGGCAAGGCAATCTTTGAAGAACTTCCGGAGCCTGTGAAAAAGTTTGCAACACCCAGACTGTACGGGGAAAAGGAGATGATCGAGAGTTTTTACAGGAAAGGGAAATATGCCCGGCGCAGCTCGTATGAAATCAGTTATGAAAACAAAACCGACAGGGGTGAGTATGTGAGATCAAAGAGCGAGCTGATAATAGCCAACATGCTTTACAGGGATGGCATACCCTATGAATATGAGAGACCGGTGATGCTTAAGAATAAAACGATAAAATACCCTGATTTCACGGTTCTCAACACGAGAACGGGCAGGGAATATCTTTTTGAGCATTTTGGGATGATGGATGACCCCGAGTACAGATTCAAAAACCTGGAAAAGATAAAAGATTATGAAAACAGCGGGTATATCCAGGGAATAAACCTGATTATGTCATTTGAGACAAAGGATAACCCTCTGGACACTGAGCATATCAAAAAACTGATAAAGACCTTCTTCAAATAATGAATAATCAGACTGTCTTGTACTTACCGGCAAGCTGGCCGCAGGCTCCGCGTATTGTCCGGCCGCGGCTTATCCTGATGGTATAGGGCACACCTAGCCTGTCCAGTTCTGTTGTAAACTCACGGATTTCCTGCTTTGTGGGACTTCTGAATGGAAGCTCAGGGCAGGGATTGAACGGAATAAGGTTCACAATCACCTCCAGGTTCCTGCAGAAACCGGCAAGGGCGGAGGCATCTGAAGAAGAGATGTTCTCCCCGGGAATCATGCAGTATTCAAAGGTAAAGCGCCTTGAGTTCTTCTGCTGAAAACGCACCAGGGAGGAGCGCAGGACAGACAGATTGAAGGTCCTGTTCACAGGCATGAGGGCGCTTCTCTTCTCATCTGTGGCGGCAACAAGGGAGACTGCAAGTTTTACAGGCACGCCGGATTCCGAGAGTCTGTCTATGCCGCTTGCAACACCGCAGGTTGAGACTGTTATGCGTCTGTGGCTTATGTTCAGACCTTTGGGGTCATGGAGAAACTCAATTGCCTTAAGCACATTGTCAAGGTTTGCCATGGGCTCCCCCATTCCCATGAAAACAACATGTGTAATCTTTGCAGGAGCCTGTTTCTGAAGCTGAATGAACTGCTCGGTTATCTCAAAGGCCTCCAGGTTCCTGGTAAGCCTGAGTGTGCCGGTGCGGCAGAAAGCACAACCCATGGCACAGCCCACCTGGCTGGAAAGACATGCGGTGAACTCACCTTCCCTGTCAGTCAGAAGAACGCACTCCACAACGTTTGAGTCATGAAGCCTCAGGGCAAGCTTGCACGCACCGTCGCTGTCTGTCTGAACATCAATCACGGAGGTGGAAAGGATGGGGACATTTTCCGAGACAAGCCTGTCACGCAGGACAAGCGGCAGATCTGTCATGTCCTGCCAGGAGGTCACACCCCGGCTGAGCCAAGTGTAAATCTGACGGCCCTGATAAGCCTTCGCCAGGCCCAGGGCTTGTGCAATCTGAGACGGACTCAGGGCATAAAGGGAATGCATCAGTTCATTTCCTCAATGTGGCGCACGTATTCAAGCGTGGCTATTGCGGCAATTATTTCCTTGTGAGACTTGTACTTGCGAAGCTCATCGCTCTTGATTGAGATTGAAACCGAGTAAACAGACAGACCGGAGTTGGCATAGGCGGGGTTGGACTCAATGTCATCCACCCTCAGACCCAGTTCACGGATTGTGGTCACAAAACTCTGAAGGCTCTTGGGATTTGCAAGCTCAATGTGGACCTCAAAGTGGTTGCTCCTGTCCTTGAGAATCTGCTCAAAATACGGAAACTTGGACAGGCAGAGGTACAGGGCCAGGAAGAGAATAAGGGACAGGCTGTACAGCCCGGCACCTATTGCAAGGCCAAGCACTGCACAGGCCCAAAGGCCTGCCGATGTTGTGAAGCCCTTTATCTGGCTCTTGGAAGAAAAGAGCACCGAGTTCACGCTTATTACCGCCACGGCCACAACGGAGGCTGCCGAGATGATAAAGATTGTAATTCCCGTGTAAAAAACAAGGGTAAGATCAATCAGCATGGCCGCAGTTGCGGACAGGGAGATGAGGATGAAGGACCTGAGTCCGGCGGTGTGACGTTTTGATGCACGCTCACAGCCCAGAATTGCCGAACAGAGCATTGAAAGGGCAACTCTCAGACCGATTGATGCCAGATTGATATTGATTGACCAGGTGCCCATGAGGGCGGCTATAGGATCTGAAACATTAAGTATACTCATATTCAGTTTTTCCTCCCGAAGTGTCTCTGCATTCTGTGTATATTGCCGCCGAAGAACCTCTGGTTCTCCTCCGCAGCCTCAAGGAAGGCCTCCTCGTTCTCCTCGGAAATGGAGTACTCCGGAATGGCTTCCTGTATCTTTTTGATTCTCTCAGTAAGAATTTCAAACTCAGACCTGGGCTTGCCGCGGCGGTCCGTCTCCGCAACATCCGTCAGGTCCTCAAGCTTTGTGGAATATGAGCCAGAAAGGTACAGGCTCAGCTTGGCGCATGCCGGTCCTATCATCTCATACAGCACGCTGGATGCAAGGATTATGGTCTCAAGGGCCTGCCCCATCTCCCCTCCCAGGGTTCTGGCGCCTATGGATGCAAGACCTATGGCAACACCGGCCTGGGGAATGAGAGCAAGACCCAGATAGTTTCTCACCTTGTGTGATTTGCCGGTTGCAAGACAGCCGGCAAAGGCTCCCAAGTACTTTCCTATGATTCTGACTATGAAGTACAGCACTCCTATGAGCACAAGGGGATGTGCTCCGAAACTGGAGGTTGTGAACAGGCTGTCCAGCTTGAAGTTCAGTCCGGAACGGACAAAGAACAGAAGCAGGATGGGCGGTGAGA
>CAMZGJ010000019.1 GCA_947306375.1 uncultured Spirochaetales bacterium | reverse complement strand
CTCATCAAGGTCGGACACGGTCCAAGTGCAGTAGGAAACACCGGACTGAGGGCTGAAGGTCTGATCCCTGATTGCGGATGAGCTTCCCGCCCGTGAGAGTGATGCCTTCACCGTAACCCCGGTAAGAGCGCTGTCCCACTCAAACCTGATCTGCATGGATCCTTTTCCTGTTACCGCTTCAAGAATCAGGGTAACCGGTTCCTGGTCGACGGAGAGGTTCACCGAGGCGCTGCCCCGGGACAGTTCCCTTCCCTTTGAGCTGCTGGCCGTGGCGGAAAGGCTCCAGTTGCCCAGCGGCATGCCCTCAAGGACCACGGATGAACTTGTGGAGTCCATTGTAAAGCTCTTTCCGCCCGGGCCGGACCCTCTGACAGTGTATTTTGTTATCCGGTTCACTGATTCATCCGGAGCAATTGTTTTTGAGACATTGCTGTGCAGCAGGATTCTCAGCGTTCCGGTCCCGTCATCCTGGGTGCAGGAACAGCAAAGCATGGCAACATAAAGCAGGACTGAAAGCAGGCAAAGATGCAATAAAAAAACGAGTCTGGGCTTCATTTTTCCTCCTACTTATAGTTATGGGCGCAAACCCTCGTTTTCCTCCCCCCGTTTTTTGCATCTTTTTGAAGCAATCTCATTGTTTTTCGACCGTTTCTTTTTTAGAATTTGCCTATGGACAAAGTTTTGAAGATAATAATCCTTCTGCTGTTTGTTGTGGCTGTTTTCGGCCGCGGCTACTTCCCGTCGGACGCCCTGTACTGGTCTGTCTATTTTGTTATGTTCGCACTGGTTACGCTCCTGTGGTTTGCCATGTTCTGGGTGTCTGTCAAACGCGCGGAAAAAGTTCTGGGCAAGGCTCCGGACACCACGTTTTTCGTGGGCAAGGTTGCCCCCGATGTCAGAGAGGACCTGACCCGCGGCAGAATGTGTTTTACCGACGGCCGCGCAGTGCTTGTGGGACGCAGGCCGGACGGCTCGTTCGGAGAGATCTGGTCCATTGCAGTTGAGGACATAAACTCGGTGGGCTTCGGAACGGTTGCAGGGGTGCGCAAGGGCTTTACAATTCACGGTGTAAACGGAAATGTCTCCTTCACCAGCCTGAAGATCTTCAAGAACAGAGACCTCCTCTACAAGGCTCTGGGCTGGGACATTAGTGAGAAAGAAAAAGCCTGAGGGACACTGTCCTTAAATCAGGCATTGCTATATAGTTGAATCAGTGTACAAAATGAAAAAACTGTTTGTTTTAATAATAATTACCCTCTGCTTCTGCCCCGTCTGGGCTCAGAGCATTGAATATATTTACAGAAACACCGTCTCAAGTACTGACCTTGAGAACCCGGAACGGGGCATGGTCTATGTGACGGATGACAACAGCATCTACATTGTGCAGTCTGTCAACGGAAATGCCGCCATGCTGGACAAGGTCTATACAAAAGGAGTTCCGGAGATAGGAACACCGCTTTACAACAGACCTCTTCTTGCAACCGTGAGCGTCAGTGCTTCCATGAACAGGGCAATGGCGGAGGTTTCCGTCACCAGCCCGCTTTATCCCGTACAGCCGGCGGTGGCCGCAGGTTATTACTACAAACTGAAGAACCCGTTTGCAATGGCCGGGTTTTCCATGGGCATTCCGCTTAGCAAGGTGTTCTCAACATCGTTCACCCTGCTTGAGGATGCATCCATATACGGTTTTGCTTATCTCGGAGCCGTAATCAGAAAACCTCTGTGCTTTGCCTCAATCTACGGAGGCGGCTACAGCCACAGCATAGGACGCTTTGTCTGGGGTGTTAACTACTCCAGAATGAACAGTTTTTCAGACAGCCTCATTCTTAAGGACGGCTCGGTCTCCGTTGTTCTGGGGGTCAGGTTTTGAGACATTTTGCTCGCAGAATCACAGTTCTTCTCTTTCTGGTTTTGTGTCTTACTGGCTGCAGTCTGGTAAAGAGTCTTGAGTCGGGCCTTCCGCTCTGGTACTTCGGGTCCAAGAATCCCAGGAACCAGGTCTACTTTGTGGGAGAAGGAAGGGCCTCCACTCAGAGACAGGCTGAGCTTCTTGCCTTTACCAACATTACGGACAAACTCTCATCCTACCTGGGCAATCAGACCGCAAGGTCCGCATACAGGGAACTGTCCACTGACGGCACAATCTCAGACTACGGTCTGACTGTTATTGACCGCTTTGTCCGCACGGAGGACAACGGGGAGGTCCTGGTTCTCATCCGCTCAGTTGCGGACAGGACGCTGCTTGATGTCTTCAGGAGCGCCGAGGCAGTTGACCTGGGCACCAGACTGGACAGGATAGAAGCCCTTATACTTAAGGGCGATGAAGAGATAAAGAAGGGCCGTGATGTGACGGGCCTCAAGTACTACCTTCAGTCCATGGTTCTTTCCGGAAAGACGGACACCAGGAACCTGAGAAAGGAGTACAGTTTTGACACAATACTTGAGGAGGTTCTCTACGTTCTGGGAAACATTGAGCTCTATGTTCTGGATCCCAAACCGGAGGAGCCGTCCTGTACCGTCAGCGTCAGAAGACGCGGAAGTTTCATAAGCTCTCCCGTTGCAGAATGTCCGGTGTTCACCGCATTTGAAGCCGTGGACGGCAGATACAGAATCTACTCGGACTCCTATGTATTCCAGACGGACTCCAAGGGAGTGTTCCATTTCACCACGGTCAATCCCAACATTCTTGCATCCGGAAAAGTCACGTTCATGCTGGGCCTTTCCGATGAGGTGCGTGATGTGGGAGAGGTCTCGGAAAGCGCTGCAAGAAGGCTCAGGGAAGCTCTTCTGGCAACCAATGTGAACTTCATTTACCAGAAAAAGCATGCCATGGGTACAATAGCCGTTACCTCAATGGAATACTCCACTCTGGGAGATTTCATTCCTGACGGAAACAGCACCGCCTATATTGCCGGTCTGTTTGAGAAGGACGGCGCCCCTGCAATGCAGTGTCCCGCACAGCACAATCTGAAAGACCCCTTCCTCCTGGATACGGCAAGAAGCATGTATCCGGATGCCGGTGTGCTGTTTGTCTCACGCTCCGGTATTACTGACACGGTTTACTCGGATACCGGAGTTGTTGCGGTATCAATGGAAGGCTCGGTAATTCTGTACAACATGAAGGACTCAAGCGTCATCTTCTCCAGCGGAATTGTCAATGCAACGGGCTTCGGAAGTTCCTATGAAGAAGCTTTTGAAAACGGCAGAAACACAATCTCGGACATTTTCTACTCACTGATAAAGGCTGTTTATGTTTAATGAAATCAGAAGGACCGTCATGAAGTCTTATGACGGAGAAGGTATTTACTATGTCCATGACCTTACGGGCATGGAGGTCTTTCATCTGAAGAACAAAAGCACGGAGCTTTGCGGGGCATTCACCTTTGCAACTCCGTCCGAGGACAGCAAGGGTGTTGCACACATTCTTGAGCACACGGTCCTGTGCGGTTCAGGACGGTATCCGGTAAAAGACCCGTTCAGCCAGCTGATAAACTCAAGCCCAAACACCTTCCTCAATGCCATGACGTTCACGGACAAGACAATGTATCCGTTTGCATCTCCTCTGAAGAAGGACTTTGACATCCTCTTCAACGTGTATGCAGATGCGGTCTTCAATCCCCTTCTGAGAAAGGAATCCTTTGAGCAGGAAGGAGTAAGGTTCTTTGACAAGGGTGTTGACGGGGTTGTCTTCAATGAGATGCGGGGTGCTGACAACTCCGAGGAATCCATTGTGAGCAACGCGGTAAATGAGGCCGTCTTCGGCGGAACCCCGGCAAGCTTCAACAGCGGCGGAGACCCTCTGTGCATTGCAGATCTTACCTATGAGGAATACCTTGCCAGGTACAGAAAGTGGTACAGTCCGGCAAACTGCAGGCTTTTCCTGTACGGAGACCTTGATGCCGCTCAGTACATGGAAGAGCTGGAAAAGCTCTATCTGGGAGAGGAAAACCTTAAAAGGTGGAACAATGAAAAAATTATTCCGAGTCCGGAAAAATATAAGCTTAATTTTAATTCTCCCATACGAAAAACGGCATTATGTCCGTCCAAAACTGCCTCCGGAGCCCTTGTAACCTGGGTAACGGGTCCTGCAGATGACCCGTTTGCCGTTCTTGCCCTCTCAATTCTCACCGATATCCTTCTCGGGAATCCCGGTGCACCTCTTTACAGGGAAATTGTGCAGTCCGGCCTTGGAGAGGACCTGAATCCCCTGTCCGGTCTTGATTATTACAGCCCTCTTCTGACTTTTTCAGCAGGTTTTACCGGTGCGGATAAGGAAAAAACGGGTGCAATTGAGTCTTTTATAGTAAAGACACTGCATAACATAGCATCTGAAGGCATTGATCCGGTGGAAGTTGAGGCTGCCATGAGAAGACAGGAGTTCAGACTCATGGAAATCCAGGGTGCCGGACTGCCCTACGGAATCAACCTTGCCATGAAGTGTGCAAACTACTGGACAAGGGGCCTTGCCCCTGAGCCCGGTCTTGATGATGCGGCGCTGTTTGAAAGGCTTAAGGCTGAGGTTGCAAACGGAAGATACTTTGAGAACCTTATTGAAAAACTCCTTGTTACAAACCCGTGCAGATGCTATACCACAAGTTCTTATGACCCGGATTTTGAGAAGAATCTCCAGGCCCGTCTTGATGAGAAGTTTGCATCCTTCAGAAAGGCCGCAGATTCCGTTGCTCTTGAGAAGGACAGGACGGACTTTGAGAACTTCATAAACTCAGAGGACAGTCCCGAGGCTCTTGCAAGTATTGAGAAGATTGGAAGGGATGACCTTCCTGAGCAGATAAGACCCTTTGCCATGGAGTGTGACAAAAGCGGAGACTTTGAGATAAGAAAGGCCTGTCTTTTCACCAACTCGGTGGTCTATGCGGACATGGCTTTCCCCACTGACGGACTGACTGAAAGACAGTGGAAAATCCTTCCCCTTCTGATCCGTATGCTCCACATGTGCGGCACCTCCGACATGGACTATACGGAGCTTGCAAAACAGATGAGGATGGTGACCGGAGACTTCTATGTAAGCCATACCTGCGCCCTTCTTCCGGACGGCAGAACAGCCTCCTATGTGACGGTCAGAGCCAAGGCTCTCCGCCGCTGGTTCCCCCGGGCAGCGGAGCTTGTCATGCACCTTCTTTCGGATGCGGATCTGAGGGATGTTTCACGCATAAAAGATTCTCTTACCGACCTTATCACGGGCATTGAACAGAACTACCAGTACAGCGCCAACAGCTTTGCCTCAATGTACGCGGCATCTTCGATGTCCGAGCCCATGCTCATAACCGACACCGTAAGCGGAACCAGGTCCTGGCTCAACATGAAGAGCCTGAAGAAGCTTGATTCAAAGGGTCTGGAAAAGCTTGGAAATGAGCTTTCCGAACTTGCTGCACAGATCTTCCGCAGATCTTCAATGATTATGGGTCTTGGCTGCAGTGAAGACATGATGGCTGAGTGTGTAAATATTGTAAGGGAAAAGAGTTGTTCTCTTAAAGAAGGTAAGTTAGTAAGGAGTCCTGACTTGGTTCCGGATGGGGTGAACGGTAATAGTAAGTTTGACTTACTAATTCTCTCATCCGGCCCTGCTTTCAATTCAAGAGTATTTGATCTGTCCGGTGAGACGGAAGAGGATCTTGTGGCCGACATGCTCTTTGCCTCCGTTACGGGAAACACCTGGCTCTGGAATGAGATCCGTGCCAAGGGCGGTGCCTACGGGGCTGAATCCCACGTTCATATGAATGACAGGCTTTACGTGTTATCCACCTACCGTGACCCGTCTGTAAGCAGTACTTACAAAGTCTTTGAGGACATATCCGGATGCAGCATAAGCGCAGCGGAACTTGACAGCACGGTGGTCACCGTAATAGGACGCGAACTCAAGCCGCTGGCCCCCTCCTCCTACTGCAGCGAAGCCTTCCGGAGAAGCCTGTTCCTCATGACCGACCAGCGGTATCTTGAACGCAGGAAGATTCTGCTTTCCCTGACTGTGGAAGACCTTCAGAGAGCCGGACGGAGACTGGGAAAACTGATGGCGCAAAAGCACGCCGATGCATCCGTCTGCGGAGCACGTCTTGCGGATGAGATTCCTCAGAGTTCGGGTGCCTTCAGACTTGAGCTTCCTCTTTAAGCAGACCTTTTGCAATCCTCTCTCTTGAGTTATAATTTATAATGCTGACCGGAGGATTGCCATGAAATACCTGGGTGCAATTGACCAGGGTACCACAAGTACCAGATTCATTCTCTTTGACACCGACGGAAACATTGTATCTTCCTGTCAGAAGGAGCATAAGCAGTTCTTCCCCAAACCCGGCTGGGTTGAACATGATCCGTATGAGATTTGGGACAACACCGCCGAGCTGATAATAAGAACAATGAGGACGGCCGGAGCCGAAGCCTCCGATATTCTCGGGGTGGGAATAACAAACCAGAGGGAGACCGTAATCCCCTTCAATCCCAAAACCGGAAAGGTCTGGTACAACGCCGTTGTCTGGCAGGACCTCAGAGGGGCCGCACTCATAGAATCTCTGAAACAGAAATACCCTGCAGACAAGCTGAGGGAAAAAAGCGGTCTTGTTTTCTCCCCCTACTTCTCGGCTTCCAAGATTGCATGGCTTCTGGACAACGTGCAGGGCCTGAGACAGGCTGCGGAGAACGGAGATGCGGTATTCGGAACCATAGATACATGGCTTACGTGGAATCTTACCGGCGGAAAATGCCTTGTTACGGATGTGTCAAATGCCTCACGCTACATGCTCATGGACATAAGGACCCTGAAATGGGACAAAGAGCTGCTTGAAACCTTCAATATTCCAGAAAAGGCACTTCCGGAGATAGTGGATTCCACCGGAAGCATCTACGGATACACTGAGCAGTCAGGTCCTTTCAGGGGAAAGGTTCCCGTCTGCGGTATTCTTGGAGACCAGCAGGCCGCATTGTTCGGCCAGGCATGCTTTACGGCAGGACTCGGAAAGTGCACATACGGTACGGGATGCTTCCTTCTTATGAATACAGGCACAAGGCTGTGTTATTCCGAAAACGGTCTTTTATCCACGGTTGCATTTAAAAAGAAGGGTGAGAAGGCGGTTTATGCTCTTGAGGGTTCAATTGCAGTTGCAGGATCCCTGGTCCAGTGGCTGAGAGACAACCTTAAGATGGTAAGCACGGCTCAGGAGCTGGATGCCTTTGCCGAAGAGGTGGATGACTGCGGCGGAGTCTATATAGTTCCTGCTTTTGCAGGACTATTTGCCCCCTACTGGCGTTCCGATGCCCGCGGAGTGATTGCAGGTCTTACCGGGTACAGCAACAGAAACCACATCTGCAGGGCCGCTCTTGAATCCACCGCCTTCCAGGCCTTTGATATTTTCAAGGCAATTGAGAAGGACAGCGGAATTCAGATGACTGCTCTTAAGGTTGACGGCGGTCTGACCAACAGCCGTCCGCTTATGAAGTTCCAGGCTGACATTTTGGGAATCCCCGTTGTAAGGCCCGCGGTCATAGAGACTACGGCACTTGGAGCGGCTTATGCCGCAGGTATTTCCGTCAACGTCTTCAGGGATCTTGATGAACTTTCCTCCGGATGGAAGGAAGAGACAAGGTGGGAGCCCTGTATGGGTGAGCAGGACAGACGGAACAAGGTAAGTTTATGGAAGAAGGCGGTTGAGCGCACGCTCAACTGGGCCTGAGGAGATATTGATGGTTCTTATGATTGTTAAGTTGGCAGTCCAGGTTCTGGTGCTGACTGTAATCTATTACTTGTTTTATACCTCGTTTTCCCGCAACCAGGCGGGGCAGGTTATAAGCAGCGTTGTAGTTTACGTTGCCGCCTACCTGCTTTGCAGAATTCTGGAGCTCAGGGTTCTTACGGAGTTCCTGCGCATCCTTCTTTTACCGGCGGCGGTGTTCATCTGCGTCCTTTACCAGCCTGAAATAAGGCGTGCCTTTGCTCCCGGATTCTCAAGAAGAAACAGGTTTTTCCGCTCCGGACACACAAGCACGGAGAACATAGACAGCATTCTGAACGCCTGCCAGCGCCTCTCACAGGTAAAGCGCGGCGCGCTGATAGTCTTCCCCAGAAACGTTTCAATAAAGAATATTATAGATACGGGCACAAGGCTGAACGCGGAGATTTCCACTGCACTGATAGTCACCATCTTTGACCATGACACACCGCTTCATGACGGTGCCGTTATTATTCAGGGTTCAAAGGTTGTTGCCGCAGGATGCTATCTGCCTCTTAGCTCGCAGACAGGAATAAGACAGGCATTCGGAACAAGGCACAGAGCCGCACTGGGCATGTCTGAAGAGTCGGATGCTGCAATAATCATTGTCTCCGAGGAGACAAAGGCCATCTCCCTTGCCTACAACGGCAATATTTACTACCAGTTGAGCATTCCGGAGATGAAGAACGCACTGCTGGCACTCTTCAACAATACCGACATCAATATCAGAAATGACAGGGGGAACAGAGAATGAAGAAGAAACTCACAGGTTTTTTTGCAGATTTTCATATAAAGCTCCTGTGCTTCCTGTTTGCACTGGGAACCGTGTTTCTCATCTCCTACGGCGTGCAGTCAAAGCGTGTGATAACCCTTCCGCTTGAGGTTGTGCTGCCGACCGGATACAAGGCTGTAAGCTACATTCCGGACAGGGCGGATGTAATTGTCCAGGGGACCGAGGACCGCATATACATGGTCAATGCCGAAAAGTTCTCCGTCAAGGCGGATTTCACTGCAGTGAACAAGACCGGAGTCTCCGCGGTTCCGGTCATAATCAGCTATGACGGTTCAGCGGACAGTCTTAACTTTTCAGAGATAACTGTCTATTCAACTCCTTCTACTGTAAAGGTTTATTTTGAAACACTATGATATACGGCCTGGGCGTGGACGCAACATCCATTCAACGTTGTCTCAACAAGGATGAGCACTTTGTAAAAAAGTACTTTCACGGCGACGAATATGAGCGCTGGAAGGAACTTGAGGCATCGTCCCCCGGTCTGAGGGCCCGTTTCCTGGCCTCCCGCTTTGCGGTAAAAGAGGCCTATGCCAAGGCACGCGGAACCGGTTTTTGCGCAGATGTGGTTCCCTGTGAGATCAATACCGTTACTGACAGGGAAGGAAAGCCGGAGGTAAGGCTTTACGGCAAGACGCTGGCATCGCATCCGGCAGGATGCACGGTCCATGTTTCCGTTACCCATGAAGATCCGCTTGCAATAGCGGTTGTGATTATTGAGAAGGAGAGCTGAATGGCAAGAACGGACTGGCACAGACCCTCTGAATTCAGTGCTCCTCAAAACATGAGACGTGTCTCTCTTACCCTGCGCTACAACGGAAGTCTTTTCTGCGGATGGCAGAGTCAGAACAATGAGAGATCCGTTCAGGATGAACTTGAAAAGGCAGTTCTCAAGCTTACCGGTCTTGATGAGGCAAGCGTTGTGGGCAGCGGAAGGACTGACAGCGGAGTTCATGCAATGGGTCAGGTTGCCCATATTGAGATTCCCGCTTCCTGCACCCTGCCGGACAGGGCCTTTCTCCACGGTCTGAACAGTTTTCTCCCGGCAGGGGTGCGTGTTACCCGTGCCCTGAGCGTGGAAAACTCCTTCCATGCACGTTACAGCGCCATGGCCAGGGAATACCGGTACTTCTGGGCCGTTGTTCCGGAGCATGACCCGTTTGCGGAAAACCTTGTTTCAAGACTGAGGGAATTTCCGGACACGGAGCTTCTGAACTCATACGCCGGGATTGTCCGCGGCACGCATGACTTTACAACATTCTGCGGAGCAGGGGACCAGAGTCCCAGCAAGTTCCGTGACATATACATTTCAGAGTTCTCCATGGTGCAGTCAATGTACGGCTACCCGGTTCTCTGCTACAGAATCTGCGGAAACGCGTTTCTGTACCACATGGTCAGGTCTCTTGCCGGAACCATGATTCAGATGGCCGCGGAAAAAAAGAGCGCAGAGGAGTTCGGAAGGATTTTAGAGGCGCGTGACAGAAGCCTGTGCGGCAAGACTGCCCCGGCGTCCGGTCTTTATCTGTGGCGCATAAGCTATGACCCTGAGGAGTTCAGGTGGTTTGAGGATGAGTATGCAGGAAGATAGGAAAAAGGCCCTTCAGGGCGCTCTGGCTGAAACTGAAAACCTCATCAACATGTTTGAGAGAACGGTCCGCAGGAACTGGGATCTTGAGATTCCCCGGACTGACTTTTCACAGACGGCACAAAAGATCCTTGCAAACCTTGAACCCGCGCAGGAAACAAAGGAAGAGATAAAAGAAGAAAATCCGGCCCCTGCCGGGCACGGCGATATAAGACTGTCTCTGGACCTTGCCGGTCTTAAAAAGGACTGCGCTTCATGCAACAGGTGCCGTCTGGCTCAGACAAGGAACAACACCGTCTTCGGAGACGGATGTGAGGTAAGACCTGATGTCCTTGTTGTGGGAGAGGGCCCGGGAGAGACGGAGGACAAGACAGGCCTGCCTTTTGTAGGCAGGGCAGGGGAACTTCTCACAAAGATGCTTGCCGCCATATCTCTTAACAGGGAAAGCAACTGCTATATAACAAACACTGTAAAATGCAGACCGCCTGAGAACAGGGATCCTCTTGTTGACGAGAAGCAGATCTGCGGTCTTTACGTAAGACAACAGATAGCCCTTATAAGGCCCAAGGCCATACTGTGCCTTGGCAAGGGTGCCTCCTGCATGCTCACCGGAGAGGAAGACTCCTCAATGGGGCAGCTGAGGGGAAGATTCTTCTTCTATGACAACAGCATTCCGCTTATATGCACATACCACCCTGCAGCGGTGCTCCGCAACCCGGATCTCAAGCGTCCGGTGTGGGAAGACCTTAAGAAACTGGCGCGCTTTCTCAATCTTGGCATAGCCGGGGAGAGAAAATGATCAGGTATGCAGATGTGGTTGTACCCGTTCCGCTGAGAACGGAATTCACCTACCGCTTTGATGACTCCGTAATGGACATAAAGCCCGGAATAAGGGTAATGGTTCCCTTCGGCAGGAGAAAGACCCGTGCCTACGTGGTCAGGGTCCGTGACCGAATTGATGTCACATCCTTTGAGATAAAGGACGTAATCCGGATAATTGATCCAAAGCCCATTTTTTCTGAAAACGATTACAAACTTGCCCTTTGGATGGAGGGTTTTTACTTCTCAAGCCGGGGCAACGTACTGGATACAATGATTCCCGGAGGCAGGCGCGATGTCTCTAATCCCGCCTTTGACACGGACAGTGCGCAAAGCCGCCCGGATGTGGTGCTCTCAGCCTCACAGGAGCGCGCCTTAAGGCGTGTAATGGACTCTGACGGACGCATGTTCTACCTCTTCGGAATAACCGGCAGCGGAAAGACTGAGGTCTTTCTGCGCTGCGCGGAGGAGACTATCGCCCGGGGAGGGCATGTAATCTATCTGGTTCCTGAGATTACACTTACCCATCAGCTGGCAAGGCAGGTTACCCTGCGCTTTCATGATAACGTGGCCATTCTGCACTCGGCCCTGACAGATGCCCAGAGGATTACTCAGTGGAGAAAGATAAAGAACGGGGAGGTGGGCCTTGTTATAGGGGCGCGCAGTGCCGTTTTTGCTCCGTTTGACAACCTGAAGCTCATAATCATTGATGAGGAGCATGAGAATTCCTACAAGAGCGGCAACGACCCGCGTTACCATGCCCGCCAGGTGGCACAGTACCGCTGCTCGCAGACCGGCGCAAAACTGCTCATGGGAAGCGCAACGCCCAGCCTGGAGGCGTGGAAGTTGATGAAGGACGGCTCAAAGATGGAGCGTCTTGACCTGACCGAACGCCTTGGAGGAGGGGCCCTGCCCACCGTGACGGTGGCCGATATGTCAAAGGAGAAGGGTATGTTCAGCACCCTTCTGACCGACATGATGAACAGCGCCCTTCTTGCCGGAAGGC
>CAMZGJ010000018.1 GCA_947306375.1 uncultured Spirochaetales bacterium | reverse complement strand
TGCGAGGATGTCCTTGATGTTTTCTACAAAAATGCGGTCTGCTTTACTCATGATGCTGAAATTATAACATCAGAGTTCCGCAAATTCAATTTTTGAGCGCACACTTCCCTTGTCTCTGATTATACGCACCACGCAGCGCTCAAGCACCGTCTGCTGCATAAGGGTGCCCATTTCCTTCACGGTAATGTCATAACGGGCAAGCATGGAAATAATTCTACGCACGTCTCTTAGGGAATACCTATGCATTGCGGCCTTGTAAACGGCCTTGTCCCTGGGCATGGTCACCGCCCTCTCCGTGTCTATATAACGGTTCTTGAGGGCCTCATCCTCACTCATACCGCCCTTCATCAGCATTTCCATTGAATGAAGACGCCTGAAATAGTTTGCCAGCCTGGAGGCCAGCACCCCTGAAATCTGATACGAGTCCGTGGTATTGATAAGCGTCTGAAGGCACTCCAGCGCGCTCTCCGTCCTGCCTGCGGCGATATGTGAAAAAAGCGTGAACTCCGTTTCCTGCCTGGTGTGGGCAAGAAACTCCTCTATGTCATCATAGGTAACAGTCTTCTTGTCCGGGTTGGTCTTTACGTAGACCGTAATCTGGGAGCACACCGCATTGAACTCGGAGATATTGTTGTCCACCTTCTCCATTATGGCGCTGATTGCCCCGTCCTCTATCCCCAGACCGTTTCTTCTGAAAAAGTCCCGGAGCCACTGCTCCTTCTGGTTCTCAAACAGCTCATAGAACTTGATTATGCTCTCAGAGGGCTTGTCCATGGCGCCCATAAGATCATTGTTTATGTAAAGCTCATCACTTACAAAAACTAGGGTCACGTTCTCCGAGGGCTGCTTTATGTACTGCGCAAGAGGCCTTGCCTTCTCCTTTGTCTTTATCTCCTCAGCCGCATCCAGCACAACCAGGCGGTGGGGACAGAAAAGGTCACTGTTCATCAGCTGGGCAAAAAGTTCCTCCTCATAATCATCAAAGGCGTAGAACTTTGACTGAGTGCTGTCCGGAAGAGAGGCTCTGAGCTTTTGAAGAAACTCCTCCTTGCGGCCCTTTTCGGGTCCCAGGAGCATATATACGGGAAGAGACATCAATAATGCCTGATTATCATGAGAAGCTTGCCGTGAATCTCACACTGGGTTGAAACAAGGCTCTTGTAGGCCTGGTTTGCCGGTCTGAGCTCATAGCGGTCAGCTATTCTGTAGAAGTGCTTGAGGGTAATGCCGTAGTTTTCCTCCTCACCTATGCTGGCGGCAACAATATCTCCGTTGTCGGCAAACTTGGTGCGGATCATTATGGCAAGGTCTCCGTCGTTGATTCCGTCCTCAATCATGCTGTCTCCCTTGACGCGCAGACCGTACAGGGTCTCTCCGCCGGAAACACCGAGCATGGACTCGGGCAGAGCCACATAGCCGTCATAGGCCTCCTCTGAGAATATGGGAGCACCTGCGGCGGTTGCACCCACTAGAGGAATTCTGACCACTTTGGCGGAGTTCTCCTTTGTGCGCTTGACCAGAGAAAGACCGCGGGGAAGGTTTTCAGCTGTCCTGATTATGTTTTTCTTCTTCAGTGCCGTCATGTGGTCATATGCGGCCTTGGGTGAGAACCCGAAGTAATCCGCTATGTTGCGTACGCTGGGTGCGTAGCCGTTCTCATCAATGTAGTTTTCTATGAACTGCGCTACTTCCGTCTGTCTTTTGGTAAGTTCTCTCATATCGGAATACCTCCCTTACAGAGGTATCATAACACATCTCTTAACTACTGTTAAGATTAATTGTGTATTTTTCCTTTATTTATTTGCCTTTTGGGTTTTCCGGCCTTAAAATTGAATTACAGGAAGCTCTGCTTCCGAATACCAATCAGAAAAGGAGGATTTTAAATGAATCTGAATGTACGTGGTATCAAATGTCCGGTGAGTGAGGAAACTCAGGAATTCCTGGACAAGAAGCTCAAGAAACTGGAATTTGCGGATGATTATCTTCAGGATCTTGATATCGTAATGAAAAGAGAGACCGTAGGTCAGGGTTTCCACATTGAGGCCCAGCTTCATTTCAAGTGGGGCTCAGTCAAGCAGGTAAGCTATGACTGCTACGAACTCTATGAAGGCATTGAAGCAATTGCCGACAAAATTGAAAGTGTTGCAAGAAAGGAAAAATCCAAGGTAATAGAAAAGTAAGGCTGCCAACCTTCACAAACAGGGGCTGTAACAATAGTCGGTTTTCCGGCTCAAGGGTTACGGCCCTTTTTTTTGTTTACCGCTTCCCTCTCCACGTAACCCCTCTTCACTCTACGTGACCCTTCTTTACTCCACGTGACTCCTCCTGTTTGAACAAAATTAGAACAAAAAGTGGAATCAGGAAGACTTGGGTAGAGAGAAGCGTAGTGATGTAGACTCAGGAAGGGTCAGGAAGAGTAGCGTAGAGTGGGAGGTGGTAAAAAATAAGAGGTTGTAACTCCCGGACGGAAAACCGCCATTGGTTACAGCCCCTCTGTTTACAGTTATTAAATCAGTTCAGATTATATTATTACAGTGTCAGGAATGCCTTGTAGGCAAGGTAGGCCTGCTCAACGTCAAAGGCGCTGGTAAGTTCCCAGGGAGCGTGCATGCTCTGTACGGGAACACCGCAGTCAATGACCTGCATGCCGTAGAAGGCTGAATACTTGGCAATTGTTCCGCCTCCGCCCACGTCAACTTTAGCAAGCTCTGCGTACTGGTACTTGACTCCGGCCTGATCAAGCTTTGCCCTTATTCTTGCAATGAACTCGGGGTTGGCATCCGAGGCAGAGCTCTTTCCCCTGCTTCCGGTGTACTTGTTGAACGTAACTCCCCTTGAAAGGAAGGAGGAGTTCTGCTTGTCATAAAGATCTGAATTCAGCGGATCATAGGCGCTGTTTACATCAGATGAAAGCATGGTTGAGTTTGAAAGAGTCCTGCGTAGCACAAGGTCAAACGGACCCTTGACGTCCATTCTTGCAAGAAGTTCCGCAACGGTGTTTGCAAAAAGCTGTGAACTCATGCCGGTTGCGCCCTCACTGCCTATCTCTTCCTTATCCACCAGAAGGCAGCAGGTTGTCCTATTTCCGGCCCTGACATCAAGCATGGCCTCCATGGATGCAAAGGAACAGACCCTGTCATCCTGGCCGTAGGCAAGAATCAGGTTCTTGTCAAAGCCTGCAAGACGGGCCTTTCCTGCGGGAACAACCTCAAGCTCCGCAGAGGCAAAGTCTGCCTCGTCAAAGCCGTACTTTTCCTTCAGGATTGCAAGAACAGCCTTCTTGTTGGGGTCCTTCTCGTCATTGGAGGCTTCTGCGTTGCCGCAGCCTATAATAACATCCAGTTTCTCGCCTTCAACAAACTCAGATGCTGTTTTTGCCATCTGGGTCTGGGCAATGTGGGGCAGGATGTCTGAGATACAGAAGACAGGATCATCCGGAGCGTCGCCAACATTGACATCTATGCTCTTTCCGTCTTTGAGGAAGACAAAGCCGTTTATTGCAAGTGGCATGGCCAGCCACTGATACTTTTTGATTCCGCCGTAGTAGTGGGTGTTCAGGTAGACAACACCCTCCTGCTCATAGACCGGGTTCTGCTTCACGTCAAGGCGCGGTGAGTCAATGTGGGCGCCCAGAATGTTCATGCCCAGGCTTATGTCATCCGTTCCTATGTCAAACAGAATGACGGCCTTGTTCATCTTGCAGTAGTAGACCCTGTCTCCGGCCTTGACGGAGGAAAGGCTTTCAAGGTTTTTGTAGCCTGCCTTCTCTGCCTGTTTTATGACATTTGCCGCACAACGGCGCTCGGTTTTGCCGTTGTCCAGGAATTCAAGATAGTCACTGATCAGTTTCTTCATATATATCTCCTTAAATAATCACACATTCAGCCTGTCCAGCAGGTTCTGCGCGGTCTTCAGCGGGATGGAGGCGCGCCTTGCAATCTCATCAGCCGGGCATGAGAGCAGGTCGTCAAGGGTGGTGAAGGCATCCATAACCCTGGCACTGGTCTTCTCGCCCACCCCGGGCACGCTCTTGAGAAGACGGAACGAGGCGTCACGGCTTCTCATGGCCTGGTTGGCACCGGTTGCAAAACGGTGGCACTCATCTCTGACCGCTATGAGTATTCTAAGCCCTTCGTTGCTGTGGTCAAGACGTAAATCGGGCCTTTCGTCATCAAATACTATGGTTTCATACTCTTTTGCAAGGCCGACCACAGGCACGTCGGCCATGCCTATACCGTCAAGAACCTCCCGGGCCACGTTCACCTGGCCCTTGCCTCCGTCTATCAGCACAAGACCGGGCTTCTGAAGTCCTTCCCGCAGGACACGGGAGTATCGGCGGATAACCGCCTCACGTATGGCGCCGTAGTCATCTATTGCCCCGTCCAGACTGCGGATGTTGAAGCGTCTGTAGCCCTGGGGATTGGGGTTGCCGTTGACAAAGGAGATGAGGCTGGAGACCGTGTATTTGCCGTTCAGCTGGGCAATGTCAAAGCCTTCTATGAGCTCCGGCGGTTCCTCCAGGGAGCAGATGCGGGCAAGCTCTGCAAGGCCTGCGCTGTTGTCCTTGCTCTTCAGGCGCTTTTCAACGTCATTGCGGGCGTTCTCCCGTGTCATGCGGAGAATGCGGTAGTGGCGTCCGTCCTGAGGCACGGAGACACTTACGTCCGCATGGAGGTATTCACTGAAAAAGCGGGATATCAGCTCCCTGTCTATCTCATGAGAGACAAAGATTTCCCGCGGAATCTCCCGGCCGTCCTCATAGTACTGGATAAGGAAGTTGAGCAGTGTCTCGCTCTCATCACCGAAGGTCTGGGCGCGGTAGAGGGCCTTACCCATCAGCTTGCCGTCCCTGAACTGCATTATGGAGACAGTGCACAGAGGACTTCTCATCTCAATTGCCGCGTAGTCCCTGCTTTCGGTGTCTGTGTGGCTTTCCACCATCTGGGCCTTTGAGATGCTCTGCAGGGAAAGAAGAATGTCCCTTTTGGCGGCGGCAACCTCATACTGCCTGTCGTTGCTGGCGGCAATCATCTCATCATGGACCTGTTTTTCAAGCTCATCGCTGCGCCCGTCCAGCATCCTGCGGATTCTGTCTATGTTCTTTGCGTATTCTTCTTTTGAAACCTTGCCGCAGCACGGAGCCTGGCAGCGCCCTATATGGTAGTAGAGGCACGGCTGCGTGCGTTTTCTCATGGGACTTGAACATTTTCTCAGTAAGAACAGCCTGTCTATCAGATCCAGGTACAGATTCAGACGGGATGCCTCAGGGTACGGGCCGTAGTACTCCGAGCCGTCCTTGATTATCCTTCTTGTCTTGAAGACCTTGGGAAAGTCCTCCCGGCTTATCCTTATGACCGGGTAGCTCTTTCCGTCCTTGAGCAGGATGTTGTAATGAGGGTTGTACTTCTTGATCATGTTGTTCTCAAGAATCAGGGCCTCATAGTCGTTTCCGGTGATTATATGGTCTATGTCCCTTATTTTGTCCACCAGGGCGCTGGTCTTGCGGTCCCTGTTGGGCAGAAAGTACTGGCTTACGCGTTTTCTCAGACTCTTGGCTTTACCCACGTAGATTACGGTCCCTGTCTCATCCTTCATCATGTAGACACCGGGATTCAGAGGAAGGGCGCGTGCCTTCCCGCGGGCCTTCTCAAAGTTCCGCTTCCTCTCCTCCGCCTGCTCGGCTGTGAGGGTCCTGTCAATCTGATATGTCAGTTCCGCTTCAAATGCATTGCTGTCCATTGCTGTTGTCCGTTGCAGACAATTATAACAGTTTGGCGTCGTTGTTTTAAGCGCCGGAAAGAGATATTATTGACACGGAGTCTTTGTCATGGAATTCATAGAGGGCCTGAAGGGCCTCACCTTCCAGCAAAAGCGCATTCTCACAGAACAGGCGCAGGACCTTGTCCTGTGGGGCGGATTGCGCATTGAGGACCTCTGGCCGTCAGACTACAACCCGGCAAACAAGGTTGAAGCCACATGCATTTTCAACAATGTAATGCAGAAGATAGACGCAATGCGGCGCAGCCCCGCCGATTACTCCGACTCCGCTTTTTCCTCTTTACAGGCCCCGCCTTCCCGGCGCACCGTGATTGAACCGGACTTCAAGGCGCCCGACACAATCATGGGCCGTTGCCCCTGCCCTGATGAGAGCCTCTTTCTGCGCTGCTGCAATCTCAAGACTCTGGATGCGGTCCAGCAGTGTGCCTTTGCCTGCTCCTACTGCAGCATCAAGAACTTCTACTCGGACACCGCAATCAAGGTGGTTTCAGACCTTGAGGGCAAGCTGGAGAACCTGGAAGTCCCTGAGGGCGTGTGGCACATAGGCACAGGCCAGAGTTCGGATTCCCTTCTTCTGGGTAATGACTATGGTACAATCACTGCCTTGAGCCGCTTTGCAAAAAAGCACCCGGACATTGTTGTTGAACTTAAAACCAAGAGTTCCAGAACGGACTGGATTACACCGGATATTCCCGCAAACATTGTTGCCACATGGTCTTTGAATGCAGAACCCGTTGTGCGCAATGAGGAGCATTTCACGGCACCCCTTGAGGCAAGGATAAAGGCGGCCTCGGTCTGCGCCGGAGCCGGACGTGCGGTGGGTTTTCACATACATCCCATGGTCAGATACAAGGGCTGGGAGAGCGGCTACAGAGACCTGGTCAGACTTCTGTGTGACAGCATAGACCCCTCTTCCGTGATCATGGTGGGCATAGGAACCCTCACCTTCACAAAGTCAAACCTCAAGGCCCTGAGAAGCAGCGGAGTTCACACAAAGGTCACACAGATGCCGCTTGAGAGCATTGCCGGCAAGTATTCATACCCGTTTGAGATGAAAAAGGAGATGTTCGGAACTCTTTACTCCTACTTTCCGCAGGACTGGAAGGACAATGTGTTCTTCTACCTCTGCATGGAGGACCCGGCACTGTGGGAGCCCTGTCTGGGCAGAAGCTATGCTTCAAACGCGGAGTTTGAGGCTGACATGAAAAAGCATTATCTGGATAAGATCCGCAGTCTGAGCTGAAAAGTTAACGGAAAATCATGAATTTTTCATTTTCCGTTATAAAATTATAACGGAAATCAGAATTCTTCTTAAATCCCGTTATAATTGCCCTCAGATGAGATGCATGGCTGAAAGCAGGATGCCAAGTCCGGCGCTGCAGGCGGTCTCGGTTCTGAGGATGCGGTCCCCCAGAAGCACGGGCATGTAGCCGCTGTCAATGAACAGTTTTCTCTCTCTGTCAGACCAGCCTCTTTCGGGGCCTACGGCAAAAACGGCCTTCCTGTTAAGTTGTGCCTCACGCAGGGGAACGGCGCCGCATACATTGTCAGGAAGGACAAGGGATGTGAGAGTATCGCCCGGGCAGAGGGCGATGGCTTCTGAAACTGTTTTTGTGAAAAGGACCCGGGGCATTCCTGCGTGGCCGCTCTGCATGGCCCCTTCCATCAGGTACCATTTGTACTCACCCGTTTTGTAGAGGTTGCTGGAGAGATAGGACTTCTCACCTGTGTCCGAGCCCGTAAGGATTATGCGCTCCACGCCCAGGCTTACGGCCTCCCGAAGGATTCTCTTCATGCAGATGGGGCGCACCTGGGCCACAAGAAGGGTAACCGGATGCAGTACGGGCTTTGCCTGCGCGGTATATTCAAAGCTTACCCGACCGTCAGTGACGGAGGTGATTACTGCCGTGCCTTCACTCTGATTGACAACACCCATGCGTATGCTCTGGCCGGGGGTTACCTTGAGGACTTTTGTCAGGTGTTCAAAGATTTCCCTCTGGTTTTCCGATTCGTAGCTGACCGCGCTGTCTGAGGGCATGTTGTCAAAGAGTATGATGTTCATAGATGCATGATAGCATTTTCCCTTCAAAAAAGGTATTATCTGAGTGTATGAAGAAACTCTGCGCTGTTCTTATATTTCTTCTCATAGGTGTCTGTGCGCTTTGCGCAAAGGGACGGATTGAGCAGATTTCCGTTGCCATGGACATTGGAAAAGGTGACTCTGTAACGCTCAACCCCTATGTTGCCTCAGACAGTTCCTCTGTTCTGATTCTGCAGAACCTCTATGAGGGACTTTATGAGTATGACAGCGCCACATGCAGGCCGGTGCCTGCGCTTGCACAGAAGACGGAGGTCTCCGAAGACGGTCTTGTATGGACCTTCACGCTGGAAAACTGCTTTTTCTCGGACGGAAGCCCAATTACCTCAGAGACATTTGCAAAGTCATGGCGCTACCTTCAGAGCAGCACTCTTGCCAATGCCCTCTCCCTTGTGGAGTCTTTTGAAACCCCGGATCCCCGGACTCTGGTTGTAAGGCTGAAACATGCGGCCTCATACTTTCCGTCGGTGCTCTGCCAGCCATGTCTGGCTGCGGCAGATCCGGACAACAGCACACGCTACAGCGGTGCATACACCGTCTTCACAAGAACGGACGATGAGATTGTCCTGACATACAATACCCGCTACAGAGAGAAGGTAGGATGCCGCAGGATACGTATTCTGATTACGCCTGACGGAGATTTTTCACAGGACTTTGCCGCAGGCGACATACACTGGTCAATGGCCTTTGTGGACAACGCCGCAGATTATCTTGAGATAAGCCCCGCATACGGCACAAGTTTCTTCTACTTCAGCTCCGGCTCCGGCCTGTTTGCAGATTCCTCTATGCAGAGGGCTCTTGCCAGGCTTGTTCCTACGGACTACATAAGACAGATTGAGAACTCCGTTATGCCTTCCTACTCCCTTGTTCCGGAAAGCGGTGCAAAGGCACTCTACAGAGGAACTCTCTCATCCGATATTGCAAATGCCTTTGTAGGCAATGCAATTAATTCCAATTCAGATATTCCCGTGCTGAAGATTGCGGTGCACAGGGGTGACTGGGCCGTTCTTGCCGGACAGCTTATCCAGGAAACATGGGCAGCCGCACTCAAAAGCACGGTGACGCTGGACACCGTTCCAATTACGGTCTACTCCTCAGACCCTGCAGAGAACCCCTACGATTTCTGTCTTCTTACATGGATTGCGGACTACCTTGACCCCCAGGCCTTCCTCTCCATGTTCCGTTCGGATTCCTCTTACAACCTTGCAAGGTTCTCAGACCCGGAATATGACAGGATTCTGGATGAGGCTGAGCAGCACACAGGCTCTGAAAGACAGGTCCTCCTGCTCAAGGCTGAGCAGATTCTTCTGGACTCGGGCACAATAATCCCGGTCTCCACGGCCATTTCCGCAAACTATGTACGCTCCGACCTTCTTGAAGGCTGGTCCGCAAACCTTCTGGACGTACATCCGTTCAAGAAGCTTTCCCTCAAAGCAGTCTCACCTGAACCCACACAGGCAGGTGATCAGACACTCCACTGAGTAGTTCCCTCCTCCACCTGTTGGGGCTTCCGTCAGTATCCGTAAGTATGCCCGTCTGCACTACTGCCGCCTGTGTAACCAGGTCTGAGGACAGGATAATGTTGTCATAGCGCTGCCAGTTTCCGTCATAGAGGTAAGAGCCCTTTCCGTCAAAGGACAGGTCATCCCAGAAACTGTGCCACAGTCCCATATCCTGTATTATGTTGCCGCTGTGCGGGTCCTCATTGAAGTCCCCTGCTATGACAATAAGGCACAGAGGGTCGTTTTCCCGGAGGTTCTGCACTCTGTTTGCAAGAGCCTCACCTGTTCTCTGTCTGAGGCCTGTTACCTCCTCTTCATCCCCCAGGTTGGACTTTCCGTGAAGGGCCAGGACATAGACGTTCTTCCCGCATATTTCAAAGCGGGCCTCTATTACCGGCCTTGCCCCCTGGACGCTGTGAAGGCGCACATCCTGAATGGGGATTGAGCTTATGAGGGCAACGCTGATTGCACCGCCTTCCTCCGAGGCACAGGCCTGCCAGAGAAAGCCCCTTTTCTGAAGCGCATCCAGGTGCATTATGTCCTGTGTGACATTGGAGTTTTCCACTTCGTTGAGAACTATTATCTCAGCCTCTGCAAGACCGGGATATGAAAGAACACTCTCAATGTTCTCAAGTCGGGCTCTGTAGAGTTTTGAGCTCCAGCCTGCCTGTCGGGTGTACTCGGTGTACTCACTTCCGTCATTGTTGCCGTCAAAGAGATTCTGTACGTTCCATTGTGCAATAGTGAATCCGGTGCGCTCGGTTTCCTCGCACCCGCTGCATGAGACCAGCAGCAACAGGACCGTTAAGAATATGATTGTTTTTCTGAACATACGGATTCCTCCCTATATATAGTTATGGGAGCAAACCCTCGTTTTCACCCGGTGGTTTCTTTGAAGATTCCCCTCAGTGTTCTGTCATCATTCTTCCACTTGGGATTGACTCTGACACGCAGATCAAGCTCAGGCTTCATTCCGGGAAAGATGCGTTTAATCTCGCTGAATGCGGCTTTTCTGATGTTTTTTATGTTCTCTCCGCCCTTGCCCACCATTATGCCTTTCTGGCTTTCACGCTCAAGAATGATGAACGCTCTTATCCAGATTTTGCCGTCCTCTTTCCGATACTCCAGGTCTGATATCTCAACGTACACGGCGTGGGGTATTTCCTGCCTGACGCTGTTCATTGCCTTCTCCCTGATTATCTCGGAAATACGGAATTCCAGGTTCTGGTCCGTTCTTGTGTTCTCGTCATACAGGAGTTCTCCTTCCGGTGCCACGGAGAAGAGTTCAATCAGAAGCTCATCTATTCCGCTGTCCTCAAGGGCGGAGACTTCCAGCACCTTTCTGCCGGGCATGGCTTTGGAGAGGTACTCGCGTGCCTGATCCATGGACTGAGGGCTGAGGATATCGCGCTTGTTCAAAGCGCAGATTACGGGCATTGAGAGGCCGCTGAGCATGTAGGATATGTTGCGCTCCTCGTCTCCCGGGGCGCGTGTTGCGTCCAGCATATAGAGGACCATGTCGCAGTCCTCCAGGGCCTTGACGGCCACTTCCTGCATTTTTTTGTTGAAGTTCTTGTCCGAAATGTGCCAGCCGGGGGTGTCCGTGAAGATAATCTGGCCGCGGCTGTCCGTATAGATGCCGCGGATTGCGTTACGTGTTGTCTGGGGCGTGGGTGATGTTATGGAGACCTTGGCCTCGCAGATTGTGTTCACAAGGGTGGACTTGCCCACCGACGGCCTGCCGATTACGGCGCAGACTGCACACTTCATCCGGTTTTCTCAGTACTTTTTCAGGATTGAGAGGGTTCTCTCGCGGCCTATTGTCTTCATGAACAGAGCCAGCTTGGGACCCTTCTCCCTGCCGATGAGTGCCTTGTAAACGGCGGTGAAGAGCACCGTGTTCTCCACTCCGGCCTCTGCGGCCGATGCATAGACTCTCTCTGCAAGGTTCTTCTCATCCTGTCCGTCCCACTGCTCGACCTGGGAAGCCAGGGCTCTGACTGCCCTTCTCTCTTCCTCCGACAGGTCTGCGGGCTCTGAGTCCTCCGTTGCAAGTGAGAAGCGGAAGTCCTCAGGTGAGAACTGTGTAATCCAGTTCCATGCACAGCGGCACCTGGTCTTAAGTCTTTCCAGCTGCTCCGGCTTTACATCCTCAAGACCCGCAATGACCTTGTCTATGTCTCCGCTGTTAATCTGGAGCAGGTTGCAAAGGTGCCTGAAGGGAATCTGATAGCTTTCCACCGAGGGAACTTTATCCACCTGGCTCAGCTCATAGATTCTCTTTTCCTGGGCGGCCTTCTTCTCGTTGACCGGCAGCAATCCGAAGTATCTTCTCTCACAGTTGTCATAGTCCTCGTAGATTTTAAGAACGTCAAGGTCAAAGGAGATTGAGAACTCAGTGTTGGGTCTTGTAGATGCAAAAAGGTATCTTGCAACTTCCGGTGTGTAGATGTCCAGCACATCTCCGAGACTTACTACCTCTCCGGATGAGGAGGAAATCTTTCCTCCGCGGCCCTTGATTGAGATGAAGTCATACTGGAATGATACCGGTGCATGACCGCCGAAGAGCTCTACAACCTGCTTTGATGTGTCAAAGCTTCCGCCCTGGCTGTGGTGGTCCTTTCCGGCAGGCTCAAAGTCCACGCCTTCATAGACCCACCTCATGGGCCAGTCCACTCTCCAGTGGAGCTTGGTGAACGGGGTTGTCCTCATGTCTATGGTGTCTTCTTTGTCCAAGTCATTGTCACGGTATGTGATGGAGTACTCACCGTCCCATGAGAGGATGGTGGTGTTGTCCTTGTCCGTGAAGCGTGAGAAGACTG
>CAMZGJ010000017.1 GCA_947306375.1 uncultured Spirochaetales bacterium | reverse complement strand
GCAACAATGCGGACAGCATGGTCTACAGCACCGAGAAGTCCCTCAAGGAGTACGGTGACAAGCTCTCCTCAACGGACAAGGCTGCAGTTGAGAGTGCCCTTGAGGAGCTGAAGAAGGCTGTCTCCGATCCCAACGCCTCCGCCGAGTATCTGAAGGAAAAGACGGACGCACTGCAGAACGCATCTTACAAGCTGGCTGAGGAGATTTACAAGAACTCCCAGGCCCAGCAGGGCGGCCCCCAGGGCGGACCTCAGGCAGGACCTCAGGGTTCAGAGGGTCCCCAGGGCGGTGCACAGGGCGGCGACGATGCCGACTATGAGGTTGTCAATTAACCTTAAAATAACTAAACTTAAACGGCCGGCCTGACATAGGACCGGCCTTTTTTGGGATTTAACGGGAATATGGCTAAGAGAGATTACTATGAAGTTCTGGGTGTGGCCAAAAACGCATCACAGGATGAAATAAAGAAAGCATACAGAAAACTTGCGGTCCAGAACCATCCGGACAAGAACCCGGGAGACAAGGCTGCCGAAGAGCGCTTCAAGGAAGCCACGGAGGCCTATGAGGTTCTGGGAGACGAGAAAAAGCGTGCGGCCTACGACCAGTACGGCTTTGCCGGCGTGGACGGTCAGAACCAGGGATACAGCCGTGCGTATGCAGACTTCAGTGATCTATTCTCCGGCGGCGGTTTTTCCAGCATTTTTGAGGACCTTTTCGGATTCGGAGGTTTCTCCGGAGCCTCTTCCGGTCCCCGGCAGTCGGGTCCCGCCCAGGGGCAGAGCATAAGGGTCAACACTGAAGTGAGGCTTGAGGATATTACCGGGGATTTCAAGCATGAGTTCTCCTATGCCCACCAGGTTCCCTGTACCGCCTGCAACGGCACCGGTTCCAAGAGCGGAAAAGCCTCCGTTAAGACCTGTCCCACCTGCGGAGGAATGGGCCAGATAAGACAGTCAAGCGGATTCTTCTCAATGTCCCGCACCTGTCCCACCTGCGGAGGAAGGGGCAGCGTAATTGATGACCCGTGTCCCGTATGCCGCGGCAACGGCACCGTGCGCAAGAACCAGACCCTCAGGGTAACGGTTCCCGCCGGAATTGAGAGCGGAACTGACATTATTCTTCACGGCATGGGTAACGCCGGAGCCAACGGAGCTCCCGCAGGGGACCTTTATGTGAGAATCAACGTCAGGGACAGCAAGTATTTTGTGCGTCAGGGAGCCGACCTTTTTGTTCAGATTCCCGTTTCCATGACACAGGCCGCACTGGGACTGGATGTTACAATCAAGAACCTTCAGGGAGAGGATGTTAAGGTCAACATTCCTTCCGGCCTTCAGAACGGAAAGATTGTCAGGGTAAAGGGTCAGGGACTTCCCAAGTACAGGAATGAGAACTCCAGGGGAGATTTGTACGTCAAATTCCGGATTGAGACACCCAGGCATCTGGGCCTGAAGGCAAAGCAGATTATGAAGCAGCTTTCGGAAGCCATGGGTGAGAACGAGCGTCCCAACCCGGTGCCGTTTACGGAGGAGTGAGATGGGAGACAAGATTACAGGAACCCATGCAATTGAGGAAGCCCTGAAGAATGCTCCGGGCGGATCCACGCTGTATATTGTGCGCGGAGACAAGCGCAACAGGGAGCTTGAGCTTGAGGCAAACGCAAACGGAAAGACAGCAGTCAGGAAGGTCTCCGAGGCAGAGCTTGACCGCATTGCCGGTTCAACGGCGCACCGCGGAGCAGTTCTTGACATGGGAAGCCGCGTAACGCGTGCAACCGGAGGCAGAATCAGAGAGGTTTCCGTTGAGGATTTCTGTGCCTCCCTCAAAGACGGGCAGAGCGCCCTTGTCCTTGCCCTTGACGGCATAACGGACCCGCACAACCTGGGCGCAATTCTCAGAAGTGCAGACCAGTTCTCCGTTGCCCTTGTAATGGTGCCTGAAAGAAGAAGCGCAAGTGCCAATGAGACCGTTATCCGTGTCTCTTCCGGAGCGGCTCAGTACGTGACCATGTCCACGGTGCGCAACCTTGCACATGAGCTGGACGTGCTCAAGGACCACGGTTTCTGGGTCTACGGAGCGGACATGAACGGGGAGAATTCCTACAACACGGATTTCCCGTCAAGGACCGTTATTGTCATGGGCAGCGAGGGAAGCGGAATGCGCTCACTGGTGCGCGCAAAGTGCGACCACATGCTCAGCATACCCATGTCAGGGCACATAGATTCTCTGAATGTCAGTGTTGCAGCCGGAATTCTTATGTACGAGTTCAGGCGAACTCACTCTCCGTCATAATATTCATCAACGGAAATAAAGAACTTGTCTCCAATGTCGTTTCTGTACCAGCTTCCCTTGAAGGAAACTGAGTCAGCGGCGCTGTATGCCGCCTCATTGGCCTTGGTTATGTTGCTCCCCATGCCCACAACGGTTGCAACTCTTCCGCCGGAGGTAATGAGGTTGCCGTTCACATCTTTCTTTACGGCGCCGAGGAATATGCGGGGAACGCTGTTGAAATTGCTGTCCAGATAGTGGGGAACGGAGCACTTTACCCTCAGGCCCTTTCTGGGCTTGAAGGGGTAGCCCTCACTTGCAATAACCACGCTGACGGTGCTCTCGCGTGCAATCTCAAGGTTGAGAGAGGACACGCTGTTGCTTTCCATTGCCCTGATAATGTCCACGGCATCCGTCCTGATGAGGGGGAGCAGGGACTGGGCTGCCGGGTCATTGAACCTGAGGTGGAAGTCCACAAAGTACAGCGTCAGTCCGTTCAGGACTGCCGCAATGGTCAGAACTCCGGTGTAGATAAGATCTTCTTCCTTCATTCTGTTCACCATGGGGACTATCATGTTGTCCCATATTGCGTGTCTGGTCTCATCCGCAAGGGGAACAGGACACACGGCTCCCATACCGCCCGTGACAAAGTTAATCTCTCCGTGCTCCGGCTTTGAATACTCAGAGCACAGCGGAAGCATCTTTGCTCCGTTATTATCCAGAAGCAGTGTGATTGTAACCGGGGTGCCGTCCACATGGTCTTCCAGAATAACGGAATTCTTTTTCAGAAATTCAGAGGCAAAAGAGACAAGCACCTGCGGGTCCGAGGAGTTTATCATTGTCCTTGAAGCCGCCGCTCCGTTGGGTTTGAGGGCGTAGAAACCGCCCTTTCCCTCTCCGTCAAGGAAGGCCTTGAGGCTTTCAACATTGTCAAAAACCCTGTATGCGGGAAGATTGAAACCGCATCTCTGTGCAAACTCACGGGCAAACTTCTTGTCCGTGTCCAGCTTCAGTGCATGAAGCGGAGCGCCCAGGGTGAAGATTCCGTTTGCATTGAGACAGTCTGCAACTCCGGCAAGAAGGGGAGTCTCAGTACCTATGAATACGTGGGTAATACCGTACTTTCTGCAGGCCTTGAGAACCTGCTCTCCGTTCTCAATGTCCACATCCGGAAGATTGACGGCAAACTGTTCTGTCCCCGGGTTGCCCGGAGCGGTGAAAAGTTCTTCAATTTTGGTACTTCTGCTGAGCCACCATGCAATTACAGTGTCTTTTGCGCCGGAATTAAGAACCAGAACCTTCATTTGCCAACCCCTTTCGTTCTTTCGTTATTGAAAATTTAAATCCAATTCAATCAAGAATCAAGAATTTTTAGGGCCTGACGGTACTGATCCACGGTCACTGCGGTGCAGGTAATGCGCTTTACATGCACGGAACCGGGCACTCCCTTGAGGTAGAATCCCACATGTTTTCTCATTTCCCGGCAGGCTCTGTCCTCTCCCATGACTGCGGCAAGCTCTTCAAGCTGTCTCAAAAGGGTGCGGGCCTTTCTGTCCGCGCTTATCTCCTGCGGCTCCTGTCCCTTCAGAAGCTGCTCAGTCTGTCTGAATATGAAGGGGTTGCCTATGGCTCCGCGGGCAAAGGAAACTGCATCCACACCGGTCTGCTCAAACATGGAAAGGGCATCCCGGGCGCAAAAGAGGTCTCCGGAGCCGATTATCACCCTGTCAGGAAAGTGTTTTTTCAGATCCGCAAGATACTCCCAGTGCGCGGTGGGTGTGTAAAGCTGGCTCTTTGTCCTTGCGTGCATGCACAAAGCATCCGCACCTGCGCCGAATGCCTCTTCTGCGCATTCAAGATAGTTCATGCTCTTTGTGTCCCAGCCGGTTCTTATCTTCACCGTTACCGGAAGACCTGTGCTTTCCTTCAGAACCCTGACTATCTTTCCTATGGTTGCGGGGCTCTTCATAAGGGCGCTTCCCGCACCGGTCCTGGTTACCTTGGGCACCGGGCAGCCGCAGTTGAAGTCTATTATCTGAGGCTTGAATTTCAGGGCAGTCTCAATGCTTCTTTGAGCTGTATCCTCATCCGGACCGAAGAGCTGCAGGGCAAGGTTCTTCTCTCCCCGTGCCCTGACTGCAAGGTCCTTTGTGGGCTCATTGTCACGGGCAAGGCCCTCACAGCTTACCATCTCCGTGTAGGCAAGGTATGCACCTTCCTCAAGACACAGAGCCCTGAACACCCTGTCCGTGTAGCCGGCCATGGGTGCCAGAAAGAGGTTGCCCTCAAGTTTTACGTTTCCTATGTTTACCGGGTGGAAAAAACTCATTCTTCTTCCGCGGGAAGATGGAATGCATCCAGGCTGTTCTGATAGAGAATCCCGGTCATTTCCTCAAGGTCTGTTTCCCTTATGGCGGCAATGGCCTTTGCGTTTTCTATCAGATACTCCGGCTTGTTCCTGCGCTTGGGCTTGGGCGGCCTGGGGGAGTACTTCTCCGGTGTCATGAACGGAGCCTCGGACTCAATGAGAATGCGGTCTGCGGGAAGCTTCTTCACAGTCTCCCTGAGCACGCTGTCCGTGAATGTTACGTTTCCGGCAAAGGAGAACCTTACGGGCAGGTCCAGGGCCTTCTTTGTGAACTCCCAGTTCTCCGAGTAGCAGTGAAGCACTGCGCCCTTGTCCGGTATGTTGTTGCGCAGAATGTCCAGAATATCATCTCCTGCGTTTCTGTTGTGGATGATAACCGGCAGGTCCGCCTTTCTGGCAATCTCCAGATGTTTCATGAACAGGTCCACCTGGGTCTGCTTGGGGGAGAACATTTTCTTGTAATCCAGACCCGTCTCTCCAACTGCCACAACGCGGTTGAACTTGAGCAGTTCCTGGATCTTGGACTCCCATCCCTCAATCCTGTTGCCGCTTTCAGACGGGGAGACTCCCACTGCGTGGTAGACGTTTGAGGCACTTCTGAGGTTGCTGTAAAGCTCCTCAAAATCCGCAAGGCTGTTGCAGATTGACACTATGTGCTTTACTCCGGCGAGCTTTGCATACTGAACGATCATAAGCTGTTCAATTCTGTCGGAATGAATAAGACCGAGATGACAATGTGTATCAAACAGACGCATAAAGAGGTCCTCCTGTAATGATTGTCCGCAGCAAACCCTGCCGCATTTAAAAGATAACATGCCTTTCCCTGACCGTCAATTCTATGACCCCTTCCATATACGCCTGCAGACAGGGCTGCCACAGATTGACTTTGAACAGCCGGAGTGCTAAGTTTTCCCTGTATGAGTGAAAAGAAAGAAGAAGTTCAGGCTCAGAAAGCATATATATATTTAGTCAAATCTCCGGGCAACAACGACATGTCCGTCTGCGCAAGCGACAGCGTGTTCTACCCGGGCACCTATGTCATATCACCCACAAGGTACGGAATGGACATGGGAATAATAGTGGGCTCCGCCGCCGGTCTGGGAGGCTCCTGCTACACCCCCGGAAGCACAAGGGTCTGCGGAGCATGCCATTTCTGCCCCAAATCCGAATTGGGAAAGACGGACTCTGACCTTGCCGCCTCCGGCGATCCTCTTACCATGGGCATAACACCCTCATTTGAGTTTGTAAGCTCCATGGAGATAGAGACCCCGCCGGAAACCGAGCCGGAAGAAGCGGGACTGTGGGACAGCAGGTACAAGGAACCTCAGATGGTGGAGGTGGACGGAGACGTTGAGTGGATCCGCGGCATCGCCACGCCGGAAGAGATAAAACGTTATCAGGAGAACATCGTTGCGGAGCAGGAGGCAATAAAGATCTGCAAGGAGAAGATTGCGGCCCGCAAGCTGGACATGAAGCTGGTTACGGCCCATTTCCTGATCAGCGAGCCCAAGGCCCTGTTCTTCTTCACGTCAGATGACAGGGTGGACTTCAGGGAGCTGGTCAAGGACCTTGTTTCCGGGTTCAGGATGAGGATTGAGCTCAGGCAGATAGGCGTGCGTGATGAGGCGCGCGTTCTTGGAGGCCTTGCAGTCTGCGGAAGGGATTTTTGCTGCCACGGCATTTCAGACAAGCTTGACCCCGTTACCATAAAGATGGCAAAGGAACAGAACCTTTCGCTCAACTCCATGAAGATTTCCGGTCCGTGCGGAAGGCTTCTGTGCTGTCTGAGCTATGAATATGACTTCTACCTTGAGGAAAAGCAGTCCTATCCGCCTGAGGGATCCAGGATCAAGATAGGCGGGGAGCTGTACAAGGTGCAGGAGATAAACATACTTTCCAAGTCCATGACTCTGTCCGGACCGGAGGGCGGAGTGCTTGTTCTGCCCAGAACGGAGGTCCGCTGGTCCGAGAAAACGGGACACTGGGAAGTTTCAAGGAAGTTTGAGTCAGAGTTCCTGTCCTGATTTCATTTGATTGTGTTGACCATATTTTGCGTCTGTGATATGTTTTTTAAACGTTCACGCAATTCGTGAGCCTAAAGATAAATATTGTCCCGCTTGAGGACATCGGAGGATAAAAGTGAAGCGTTCGGCACAGAAAAGAGACCGCCAGGCAAAAGCAGCCAGGATGAGAAACCGCGAAACAAAGAGCACTTTCCGCACAGCCATCAAGAATTTTGATGCAGCATGCGCAGCAGGAGACAAGGCAGCCGCAGAGGCAGCACTTAAGCTCAGTGTTAAACTGCTCGACACAGCAGCAGGCAAGGGTATTATTCATCACAACACGGCTGACAGAAAGAAGTCCAGGATGAACCTCAAGTTCAACAAGCTGGCATAATCGGAGAGAAACATGTCAAAGTCAAAGTTAACAAAAGCAGCAATCATAGAGAGTCTCCACGAGAAGTCAGGTCTTGAGAGAGACAGCATTCATGAAGTAATTGACCAGTTCTTTGAAGAGGTCAAGTCCGGACTTGAGAAGAATCAGGTAATTGAGCTCAGAGGCTTCGGAACTTTTGAGGTCAGAACACGCAAGGGCAGAGAAAAGGCCCGCAACCCCAAGACTGGTGAGCTGGTTGCAGTTGACACCCACGGTGTTGCAGTCTTCCGCCCCGGTAAGGAGCTCAAGGAACAGGTTTGGAATCTTAAAGAGGACAACTGAAAATAATGATTCATGAAAAACGCAACCTCAGGACAGTTGTTCTTGAGGTTGTTTTTCTTTTGGCCTCCGCCGCAATGCTTTCACTGGCCTTCCCCAGCTTCTGCAGCAGGGACGGCTGGCCCGTGTTTGCGCTGTTCTCACTCATCCCCCTGTTCATGGTGATCCGCAGCGCAAGCTGGAAGGTTGTCTGGTTCTACGGCTTTATCTACGGCTTTGTTTTCTACTGGATCTTCAACTACTGGCTTTCAGCATTCCATCCGCTTGCAAACCTTCTGGTTCAGATAATCAAAGGCGGAGAGATGGTAATGCTCTTTCTGGCCCTCAAGGCCGCAGTCAGCTGGTTCCCGTCAAGGCTCACCGCGCTTCTGCAGGCCCTGTTCTGGATGGTCTATGCCTACCTTGCACAGACCTGGTTTGCAGGTTATCCGTACGGAACAATTGCATACGCGCTTTTCAGGTGGACCGTCCTGATCCAGATTGCGGATTTTTCCGGAATCTGGCTTCTGACCTTCCTTCTGGTCCTGCCCCAGGCCTTTTTGGGCAACTGGTTCAGCATGCCCGGACAGAGTACCGGCCTTTCAGGCGGTAATGTGAGCCTGCCTTCTTTTAAATCTTATATAAAGACAAATATTGCGGCCGTGTGCCTCTTCTGTGCAGTTGTGCTTTTCCAGCTTGTCTACGGAATTGCCAACCTGTCTTACTGGCGCAAGGCCCCTGCGGACAAGTCTTTCAACGTGGCAACCGTCCAGCACAACGCCGACTCATGGGCCGGCGGTTTTGCCACATACAATACCAACTTCATAAACCTCAGGCGTATGAGCCTTGAGGCCGCAACGCAGAATCCGGACATGATTATCTGGTCAGAGACAGCCTTTGTACCGTCTGTGCGCTGGTACACGGAGCACCCGTACCAGGGAGACGGGAAAGGCGCAAGTTTTGACTATCTGCGCAACATCCAGGTCCTTGTGGATGAGTTTGTAAGCTTTGGCAACACCCTGGGAATTCCGCTTCTTACCGGAAACCCGTCCAGCGTTCTTGCAGAGGGAGAGACGGAGCCCTACACCGAGGACGGAGACTGGAACAACAAGCTTGACTACAACTCGGTCATCCTCTTTGATGAAGGAACCATAAAACAGACATATCTGAAGCAGCATCTTGTGCCCTTTACGGAGCACTTCCCCTATGAGAAAACAATGCCCTGGCTCTACAACCTGCTCAAGGCAAATGACTACCACTGGTGGGAGAAGGGGGAGGAGAGTTTTGTATTTGAGACCTCCAACGGAATAAGATTCTCCACGCCCATCTGCTTTGAGGATGTTTTCGGAGACCTTTGTGCAGACTTTGCGGACAACGGCGCAGACCTGTTTGTAAACATGACAAATGACTCCTGGTCCGGCTCCGTGGCCGCCGAGCGCCAGCACATGGCCATGGCAGTTTTCAGAAGCGTTGAGAACAGACGCACCATGCTCAGGGGCACCAACAGCGGAATTACATGCCTTATTACCCCGGACGGAACTGTTCAGGGAGAGATGGAGCCGTTCAAGATGGGCTGGAAAATCTGGCAGGTTCCGGTCTGGGAACAGGAGACCTACGGCAAAACCTTCTATTGCCGCACCGCAGACACACCGGTGCGCATCATCTCCTACATAAGCTACCTGATTCTTGCAATAGGTGCTGTTGGAAAGGTTCTTTCAGTGCGGAGGAAAAAGAGCTGATGACTGTTTCCCTCTATGTTATAGGAACGGAAATAACACGCGGAATAATCTCTGACCGCCATATTCAGTTTCTCAGCTCAAACCTCACTGAGCTTGGATACACAATTAGGCGCGCTGTGGTTGTTCCGGATGACGGAAGCATAGAGGCGGAACTTGAAGTCTGTGCCGCAGACAGTGACATTGTCCTTGTGACAGGCGGCCTGGGCCCCACTGCAGATGATCTTACACGCAGAATAATTGCCCGTGAGGCAGGTGTGCCTCTTGTGAGGAATCAGGAAGCCTGGGACACTCTGTACAAGCGCGTGGGTGAGCGTATTCACGGTGCAAACGAACAGCAGGCCTACATTCCTCAGGGTTTTGAGCTTCTTCCCAATCCCAACGGAACCGCACCCGGTTTCAGGGGAAGTTTTGAGAAAAAATGCCCTGACGGCAGTGTTCACTGCGTTACGGTAATTGCCATGCCCGGACCTCCGGCAGAGCTTCAGCCCATGTTCCTCAACCACGTAAGACCCTACCTTGCAAAACTTGCAGGTCATGTAGAGGAACAGAGGGATGAATACTCCGTCTACCTCATTGCGGAGGCCAGACTGGATGAGCTTTGCAGACGGTGCTCAGAAGAGTACAACCTTGCAAACATAAGCTGGGGAACACGTTTTCAGCAGTTCAGAATAAGTCTCTATGTTCAGGGAGGCAGTGCCTCAGAGCGCGCTCTCTTTATCTCAAAACTCAGGTCCATGGTAGGAGAGGGCCTTATTGAGGATGCGGATGACACAGACGCCTGCACCCTTCTTACCAACTACCTGATTGAGAACAACCTTACAATCTCCACCGCGGAGAGCTGCACCGCAGGTCTTGTGTCCAAGATGCTCACGGACAGAAGCGGAAGCTCCTCATACTTCTGGGGCGGTGCGGTAACATACGCAAATTCTGCAAAACAGAAGATTGCGGGAGTGTGCGCCTCAACGCTGGAGAAGTTCGGTGCCGTGAGCAGGCAGACAGCCTGTGAGATGGCAGACGGAATCAGACAGGTTTCCGGTACTGATCTTGCGGTTTCTCTTACGGGTATCGCCGGACCTGACGGCGGGAGTGCGGATAAACCGGTGGGTACCGTGTGGATTGGTTTTTCCTCTGCCAAGGCGCCTTCTGCGGCGGTATGTCTGAAGTTTGCCTCAATCTCGCGGGACAGTGCCAGGAGGCGCTTTTCAATTGCCGCCCTTGTCCTCTGCCGTCTGTACGCCATGGGCAGGGATGTTGTAACTGTTGCCGAGACTTGGAAATATATCTGAAACAGTTGGTTGACACACATTATTTGCCTACAGTAATATAAAAACCGGCGGAGATCTCCGCATTTGAAATAACTATCCTGACAACTTAATTGTTTATCCCGCACAGCATCAGTGTGCAACGGAGTTGAATTAATGGAAAATAATGAAAACATGCAGGAAGAAGTTCCTGTGAAAAAGAAGCTTGTGGTCAGACGTAAACCCTCTGTCCGTGCAGTAGTCAAAGCCGCTCCCGAAAGCGCTGGCGCTCCGGCAGAAGAGGCCCCCGTGGTGCAGGATGCCCCTGCAGCTGTTTTGCAGCCTCAGCAGGAAGAATCTCCTGTCAAACCCAGAAAGGGCAGACCTCCCAAGGACAAGAAGGAGAACAAGGAGAATAAGGAGAAAGGTGCCAGGGCCGGCGCAAAGGGCGCAAAGAAGGAACACTCTGAGAATTCAGAGGCTTCAGAGAACGCTGCCGGGGGTGTTGCGGAAAACGCCGTTGAGAGCACCGCTTCAGAGAGCACAGCTGCCGAGAATTCCGCTGCAGAGAATTCCGTTGCAGAGAGCCAGGAGAAGGCTCAGGACTCTCAGGTCAGACAGAACGGCTTCCAGCAGAAGAAGAACAAGAACGGAAAGAACTTCCAGCAGCAGAAGAAAACACCGCTGACAATGGAAGATGTTGCCGTATCAGAGGAAGAATACAATGCATCGCTGCCCAACAGCCTGCTGGTCAGCAGCCTGTCCAACTACCACATGGCGGATCTCAAGGAAAGACTGAGCGCAATGACAGGCAATTCTGTGGATGACTATGCGGAGTACAAGAAGCAGGAAGTCATTATGGAAATCCTGCGCACCCACAGCCACCAGGGCGGAGTAATAATTGCAAGAGGCACACTTGAGGTGCTCCCGGACGGCTACGGCTTTCTCAGAAGCCCGTCCAACAGCTACCTCAGCGGCCCGGAAGATGTCTATGTAAACGCCGGCCTCATCAGGTTCCTGAATCTCAAGACCGGAGACACAATTGAGGGAGTAATCCGCAGCCCCAAGGACAGCGAGCGCTTCTTTGCCATGTCCAAGATTGCCTACGTCAACGGAGACCTGCCCATAGTGGCCAAGACCAGAAACCCGTTTGACTCCCTGGTACCCCTCTACCCGGACAGCAGAATCAACCTTGAGACAGAGCGTGCGGATGACGATGTTTCCATGCGCATAATCAACCTCTTCTGTCCCATAGGAAAAGGCCAGCGCGCCCTCATAACCGCACCGCCCAGAACAGGTAAAACCATACTGCTCCAGCAGATAGCAAACGCCATAACAACCAACCACCCGGAGATTCACCTCATTGTCCTTCTGGTGGACGAGAGACCCGAGGAGGTTACGGACATGAGGCGCAGCGTCCGCGGAGAAGTCATAGCCTCCACCTTTGACGAACAGGCCACACGCCACGTCCAGGTTGCCGAGATGGTAATAGAGAAGGCCAAGCGCCTTGTGGAGCACAAGCGCGATGTAGTCATTCTCCTTGACTCCATTACAAGGCTTGCAAGAGCCTACAACCAGACCGTCCCGGCCAGCGGAAAAATCCTCTCCGGCGGTGTTGACTCCAACGCCCTGCACAAGCCCAAGAGGTTCTTCGGTGCAGCCAGAAACATTGAGAACGGCGGCAGTCTCACCATAATTGCCAGCGCCCTGATTGAGACCGGCTCCAGAATGGATGAGGTCATCTTTGAGGAGTTCAAGGGCACGGGTAACTGTGAGATAGTCCTTGACCGCATGATGGCCGAGCGCCGCCTCTTCCCCGCAATCAACATTAAAAAGAGCGGAACAAGACGTGAAGACCTCCTGCTGGAGCAGGATGAGGCCAACAAGATCTGGATTCTGCGCAACAACGTCCTCAACGGACTGGAAGACTACGATATTA
>CAMZGJ010000016.1 GCA_947306375.1 uncultured Spirochaetales bacterium | reverse complement strand
CAACCTGACCCTTGGCAAACTCATAGATCTTGTGGGAGAAGAGAAGGTAAAATCCGTTATCCAGACCAGGACCGCAGAATCCATGAAGAAAGAAGCCTATGCAAGTACCCAGGCAAACGTGGAGAAGTACTGGGTCATCTTCCTGGTGTTCTCAATTGTCTGCGCATCCATGGCAACAATCTGCCTGGAGTTCATAGACAAGGACAAGAGGTAATCAGGAGATAAGTTTACCCAGTGCAAGGTGGGCAAGGGTCAGTCCGAACATGCCGGTTACCGTTGGCATGCTTCCCAGCACCTTGCGCAATGTCCCGTCTCCAGACTCCTCAATCTCCTGCTCAGTAGCCGGCGCGTTCTGCGCCGGTTCTTCATCTGAGAAAACAACCTCAATGCCTTTTCCTATACCTTCATGCCTGAGCCTTGTGCGCACCTGCTTTGCAAGCGGGCAGCCCTTTGTATCCATAAGGTCTGCAATCCTTATCCTTGAAATATCCGTTCTCAGAGCGGCTCCCATGGATGAGACCACCGGTATGTTCTTCTCTACACACGTTTTGAGCAGGAGACACTTGGCATCCACGCTGTCAATTGCATCAACCACCAGATCCTTGTCTTCAACTATTATTTGTACATTTTTCTCTGACACGGCATCATCAATCACATGAACAACCATGTCATCGCCTATATCTCTCAGACGCTCTGCGGCAACCTGAGCTTTGCTTCTTCCCAGTGTGGACTGAAGTGCAAGTATCTGCCTGTTAAGGTTGGAAGGAGAGAAGGTGTCAAAATCCACAAGGGTAAACTCTCCCACACCGCTTCTTGCCAAAGCCTCAAGGCAGAAACCGCCCACTGCACCCAGCCCCACCACGGCAACATGCATCCTGCCCAGTCTGTCAGTTTTTTCCTGTCCCAGCAGTCTTGTAATCCGTAAAAGCCTTTGCTGTCTCACGGCAGTGTTCCTCCAATTCCTTAATGCTCATTCCAAGCTCAGATGCGCACCTTTTGTAGTGCCTTATCATTATCTGTTCATGCTCGGCCCTGCTTGTTCCCTCATAGTCACTCTCAAGCACAAGACGTCCGTTTGCTTCAAACAATGCTTTAACATCCCCGTGATACCTGGGCCCTATTGAGACAATTACTCCCAGCTTCCCAAGTTCGGACGCTGTTTCTTTTGAACCCGTGAAGCCGTGCCACATGAGCATGCCCTCTGCAAAGCCGGTTTTCCTTATAACGTCAAGCATGAGTCCCGTTGCCCTGACGCAGTGAAGACTCACCGGAATTGCCTCTTTTTTTGCATATTCCAGTATTCCGCAGAGGATTTTTACCTGCTTTTCCATGGGAATCCTGTCATTGTACCTGGCATCAAGCCCTGCCTCTGAAGATGAGATAAGTTCATATTGCACAGGAAGTTCTATCCTGTCCGGCAGCAGCTCCGCAGAAAAGCAGACGGCGTTGTCTGTAACAAAATGACAGTGACAATCAAACATCTTGAAAAAAACTATACCATAAAAAAAGTATTTGTTATATAATGCCTATCGCAATCGGGCAGTAGCGCAGGTGGTTAGCGTACAAGTCTGGGGGACTTGGGGTCGCTGGTTCGAGTCCAGTCTGCCCGAAAAATATGAGAGGTACAACAAGTGCCTCTCTTATTTTTTTAGCAGTATTCTGGCGAGAAGTCCGAACGCTGAAGCACAAGCCGAACCGGTGAGGGTTGTGCAGTGAGGACGGCTTTTTGCGGACTTCCGGGAGCAAAAGGCGAGTCCAGTCTGCCCGAAAAAGTGAGGGGGTACATCGGTACCCTCTCACTTTTAATTGATCCTGTATGCTTATTTTTTGATTTTCTGAGTTTTGAAGCATACTTATATGCTTATTTTTCCCATTTTCCCTGTTTTAAGCATACCGGAGCAGGCTCAAACCCGGGGCTAATGGTACCCAAAAACCACAAACGCGGTTCTTCGGGACCATTGGCTGACTGTCAGTTTGCTTCACGGAAGCGCTCTTCCCAGTCTTCCTCGTTGTTGTTGCGGGCCTTGCGCCTCATTTCCTCATAATCATAATCCGTGAACTCCTTCCTGCGTCTGCCGGAGTACCGGGAGGCCCTGCGGCTGCGGAAAGAGTACTCATAATCCTCGGGTCTTACGGGCAGGATTGCGGCCAGGATAAAGTAGGCAATCATGCAGGGGAGGACGGCGGTGCACAGGGCAAGAATAACAACCCCGAGCTGGACTCCCTGGACGGGGAGGCCGCGCCATTCGGCAAAACCGTGGCAGACACCAAGAATGTCTGCATTAGGTGAGCGGTAGAATCTGTCAGTTCTCATCAGTTTTCTCCTCCTTTGTTGAGTTTTGCCTTGAGGGCATCGAGCTCCTTCTGGAGCTCTTCCGCTTCTTCCATCTCGCGGAACTTGCGCTCGGTCTCGGCGGTGGTCTGGCGGGACTGGCGCTCTGCGTTCATGCGGTCTATGCGTTCCTCCATGCGGTCGTAGCGGTCAAAGCCTGAGTTTGCGCGGCTGAACTGCTTCTCGGCGTTGCGGGCCTGCTGCTCGGCTTGGGCCTGGGCCTTTATCTTCTCGTACTTGTTGCGGGCGTTGGCAAGTTTCTCCTCCAGCTTGTGAATGTCTTCCTTGTAGCCGTTGATCATCTTCTCGTACTTGGCGGCCTCATCCTTCAGGGCGTCAAGCTTGGAAAGGGCCTTCTTTTTCTCGGCCAGGGCCTCGAGGGCAAGTTGGTCAAGGTTCTTTGCAGCGGCTTTCTCGGCCCTCTCGGTCCAGCGGTAGACCTCAGCTTCAAGGTCGTTCATGCTGCGCTCGGCACGGGCCTTTGCGGCCATTGAGGCAGAGCAGCTGGTCCTTATTTCCACTATGGTGTCCTCTATCTTGCTGATTACAAGTTTGATCATCTTCTCGGGGTCTTCCGCCTGATCGAGGAAGGAATTTATGTTTGAATTTATTAAGTCTACAAATCTTGTGAAAATGTTCATTTTCTGCCTCCTGCATGCGGGAAACCCCGCTCTGTTTTGTCTGTGCAAACCATATAGCAGAAAGCGTGCCAACTTGGAAAAAACCTGCAAAGAAGCCCGAAAAAGGCCGTTGGCGGACAAAAACCCAACACTTTTGTGGTAAAAATACCACTATAACGTGGTAATTCTCCTAATAAGTGGTATAATACACCACTGAGGAGAAGACCAGGTATGGACAACAGCATAGGAAGCTCGGAAGTGTTCATGGAGTTCCAGAACGCCCTTGCAAAGGCAGCGGTGGTGGACAGAAGCGTGTTGATCATAGGTGAGCGTGGGTGCGGAAAGGAAGTTGCCGCAAGAAGGCTCCACTACCTGTCTCCGCGCTGGGACAGAAATCTGGTCACGGTAAACTGCGCAGCCCTGCCTCCCTCGCTCATTGAAACAGAACTCTTCGGCCACGAAAAAGGTGCATTCACCGGCGCAACGGAAGCAAGAAAAGGCCGCTTTGAAGAGGCCAAAGGCGGCACGCTCTTTCTTGATGAAATAGGGCTCATCCCGCTCAACGTCCAGGAAAAACTGCTGCGCGTAGTGGAATACGGCACCTACGAGCGCGTAGGCTCCCCGGTCACCCACGAAACGGACGTGCGCATAATAGGGGCCACCAACGCAGACCTTCCGGACCTGGTGCGCCGGGGCAGATTCAAGCAGGACCTGCTGGACAGACTGAGCTTTGAAGTGCTCTACATCCCGCCGCTGCGCTACCGCGGCGACGATATCCTTGAGCTTGCCTCCTTCTTTGCGCAGAAGATGGCCATTGAGTGCAACTACACTGATCTTCCGTATTTCTCTGCGGAAGTCCAGGATGTCCTTATGCACTACAGCTGGCCCGGCAACGTGCGTGAACTCAAGAACACAGTTGAAAGGGCAGTGTACAAAAGCGGAGGAGGCGAGATAAAGGAGATAAAACTCAACCCCTTTGAAAGCCCCTACAGCCCGGTAGCCTATGCTCAGTCCCCAACCGGGGAAGTACAGAACCCGGAGCCCGGGCGGCTGGATAACCTTGAAGAGGTTAAATACAGCATAGAGGAAGACTATCTGAGAAGGGCCCTTGCCCGGTCGGGAGGCAACAGAAAGCGCGCAGCGGTACTGCTGAACATTTCATATGACCAACTCAGGGGCCTTCTGAAAAAGCATCCGTCCTGTACTGCCGGCGTTTCTTGACAATAACAGGGCTTATCTGTATGATTTTCCTTGCTGAAAAGCAATGCCCAGATGGCGGAATTGGTAGACGCGCTAGGTTCAGGTCCTAGTGGGAGCAATCTTGTGCAAGTTCGAGTCTTGTTCTGGGCATCAAAAGCCGGTGACTGGCGTAAATATGCGATATTTACCAGCCCACCGGCTTTTTCCGTTCATATAGCCTTGGGTATTTTTGGCGGTGAGGTATTATGAAAACACGAGAGCAGGCTTTGGAATATGGATTGTCCTTTCCGGACACTTACCTTGACGCCCCGTTCCATGACAACAACTGGCAGCTGGTACGCTTCAGGGAAAACAACAAAGCCTTTCTGTGGACGTATGAAAGAAACGGCTATATCAATCTCAATCTGAAGGCAAACCCTGATAAAGCCTGCTTATGGAGAGACTCCTATGACTCCGTTCTCCCTGCCTACCATCAGAACAAGGAACACTGGAACACAGTAATCCTTGACGGCACAATTCCGGAGAGTGTTATAAAAATAATGATTCAGGACAGCTACAATCTGATAGCAGATAATCCCTCAAAGAGAATCTATGAGGCAGTTAAGAAAATCCCTTACGGCCGTGTTGCCACATATGCACAGGTTGCCGAAATGGCCGGCGACAGAAAAATGGCCAGGGCAGTGGGAAATGCCCTGCACAGAAACCCTGATCCGGAAACAATTCCATGCTTCCGGGTTGTGAATTCAAAAGGCGAGCTTTCAGGCGAGTTTGCATTCGGCGGTGCAGGTGCACAGGCACATCTTCTGCAAGCCGAAGGCATTGAGGTTGTTGACGGCAGGGTGGACCTGGCAAAATACGGTCTGTAAACTCCAATGATTCTGTACAGTTATATTGTCATACTATTCAACCTGTAGTTTTTTTCTCTGGGAATATCCGGATTTTTCGAACCTCTGATATCAATAAATCATTATATGATAAAATAATAAAATGAAAAAATAAGCAACAAATCCTGACAATATCTTCCAATTATTATTCCTTTTCTGTACACTGCGCTTAAATACCGTTTAGAGGAGGCTCAGACAATGAATCGCAGCAGTTTCATTATTGTTGTATTATTGCTGTTCTCCCTGTCATTTACATATGCAGGGGAAAGAGCAGGACCGCCCGTTTTAACAGAAAGGACCAGAGGAGAACCTGCCGTTGATTTTTCTGCCTCGTATGGCCTGCAGTATATATACTACACAGATACCGGAAGCAACACAGACAAGGTAACATCCGGTTTCGGGGCTGCTGCAAGTTTCAGCATTCCTGCAAAAAACAATAAAATCCGCCTGAGTTCCGGTCTTTCAGCGGAATATTACAGATATAAGAATTTTCATTCTTATCTTGATTTAAAGCTCTCAGAGAGCGTTACCTACCAGATATTTCCCTCGGAAACCAACGCTACACACCGTATTTATACCGGTGTCGGCGCCGGAGCAGACTTTGTATTCAGAAGCGACGGGGATTTTGGAATTTATTTCCTTGCCAATACATCTCTTGTCTATGCATTGCGTCTCAATAAACACAGTGATTTCCTGTCCGGTGCAAATGCAGACATAACCTTACAGAAAGGCAGTTGGCTTTTCCATGTCCAGGCTTCTGCGGGTATAAGGGTCTGGCTGGGAGAGTAAGAATGAAAATCTACAGTCTGATGCTCTTTGGTGCAATATCCGTATTACTATGCTTAATTCTTATGACCTCTTGTGACAACAACGTTTACCTAGGAGCATCAACACAGTCAAAACAAGGATTGTGGAGGGTAGGAGATCAGTTCTTTGACTCTTTTCAGGAAGCAATGACCCATGTCGGTAAGGGTCTCACTGAAAAAAGTATTGTTCTTCAGAGGCACGTTCATGAAGGAGAACGCGGAGGAGGTATTCTTGTTCCTCCGAATTATTCCGGGCATCTTATAATCGATTTCAACGGATTTACATATGAATTTGAAGATTCCACAAATCATTTCCTTCTTATTATGGGAGATGCAGAAGTTATTATCACCGGCGGGAAAACTGTAATATACAATGAGGCTTCACATATCCCTAAAGCTCTTGATATCAGAGCAGGTTCAGCCATACTCGTATCTCACATAATAGATGACAGACGCGTTGCACATAATAAATATGAATTCGGTATCGGACAAATAATTGTTCCGACCCTGCCTACCATACCCTCCGGGGATCTTGATATATCACTGAACGAAAATATCTTCACGGTCAGATTTGTACCATACCCGAACTCATCAGTCGTACAGGCTGTTTTTTGCAGATATTTATTTAACGGGAGATGGAGTGATTTACTGCCGGCGGCAGAAAATGGATCTTTCTCATTTACTGCTGCCAAAAAGGGAGAGTATAAGGTTGTTCTGCAGGTTTTGAACGATGGCGGAACAATTTCGTTGGAGAAAACAATTAATTACCTTCCGTAAAGGGGAAGGAAAGGAGAAAAAAATGAAAAAATTGTTTATCGGTATGATAGCTGTGTTAGTTGTTTCAGCTCTCATGATCTCTTGTAATTCTGAACCGGGTTCGCCTTCTGACGGGCGCCTTGTTTCAGTTAAAGTGAATAATCCCAATTATTCAAAAGCCATGTATGCTTCAAGCGTACCGACTACAGACATTGAGGATCTTTACTGGTACTACACTGCCGAAAAAGATGACAACAGTATGTTTATTACAGGGCAGCAGAGGGATAAAAAACTGATTGAGCAGTTCAGGGATGATTCCGGGAAGAATAAGGGCCTTTGGCTTGCCGATCTGGGTCTTTTCTCAACAGGCTCATGGAGGTTCAGTTTCTACGGCTATTATCCTGTAAATGACGCTCCGCCAAATCTTGAAGAAGCAGCTCCTGCCTACCAGTGCATAAACCTTTTTGTAACAATCACTGAAGATACAAGCATAACCGTAACACTTGAAGGTGGAGCCGGTCTGGAAAATGCTTACGTAAAATTCGGAGAGATGTACTGGTCTTATGAGGGAGCCGGGAGACAGGCAGGGACCGAGCTTACGCTCACAATCCATGCTGATGAATATGATAATGTCCTTGCATCCGGAACGGCAGAGATTGATGAGAACGGAGCAGTTGTATTCAGTGGTATTTCAGATGAACCAGTGCTTTCCCCGGGTTTGCACATGCTGCTTTTTGAGGTGAAGTCAGAGACAGGAGAAGAAGTTGGCCGTTCTTATGTTTATGTTTATGCTTCAAACGGAAGTGTTATCAATATTTCAGGGGATATTGAGAATCTTGATCAGCAGGGAAGTGCTTATGTAGGAGACACAATAATTGAATACAAGACAGTTGCCTATACAATAACCTCCACAAAAGACAATAAGGAAATTGAAGTTGAATTCGCACTTTCACCTGATTTGACAAGCAGGGAAACGGAGGTGGAGTTCCCCAGAGGAAGTGTGCATAAAACCACTGATTCAGAAGGAATTACAACCACAAGTACTTTGATTTTCACCGTACTGAAAAATACAAAATATCCTGATGCCGTTGCCGCATTCAGATTGGAGCTTGTCAAAACAAAAACAGACAGAAATGGAAACATAATCTCCGTGGAAAGCTCTAATGAATTTGCCCAGTTGGTTGAAATAGAGACCTATATTCCGAACGGTCTTGCAAATGTTACTGTAAAGGACAAAGAAGGCAATGAAATAAGCAATATCGTATACAAGAGATCCTCAGGAGAACTTGAATTCAAAACGTATACTCTGACAGAGTTTTACATTTTTGCCGAGTGATATCGTGGCGCCTTCGGGCGCCGATTTTCCGGTTTATTCAACAGGAAAAAACGGAAACAATCCTATGAACACGACTTGGCAGAATGTCAGAACCCGGGAAGAATTTGCATCGGACCATCCTTATCTACTGCAGGAGCGGAAACAGGAGCAAGCAGGCATCCCGGAAGTTGACGGACATGGGCTATACGGATATCCGCGAGTTCGGCGGCATAAACACATGGAAAGGCGCTGTAATTCCCGACTGACCGGCACCAAAGTTGGTATTATTTATCATAATCCGGATTTATCGGCAAAATAGTGCCGGAGACTAATTTGCAGGTGGGTCAGTTCTGCCTGAAGGTTTGTTTTTACCTGCTCCGGGCGGAACAGTTCCGCCTGAGGGGCACGGTTCTGGTCTTCCGGGCGGAACTCTCTGCTTATTTCCGCATTTTAAAGAAAAAAAGCAGGCATTGGTTCTTGGAATCGGTATTGTTCAAATGCTCCGCGCAATAATGCCTTTGTAAAAAGGGAAAATGATATCAGGAGAAATGCCATGATACTTGATGATTTCAGTCTGAAGGGAAAAGTTGCAGTTGTTACCGGAGCCAACACAGGCCTTGGTCAGGGAATGTGTGTGGCCCTTGCCCAGGCAGGTGCCAGGGTGGCCGGAGTTGCCAGAAGAAGCTGTGCGGAGACGGCACAGCTTATAAATAAGGATGGCGGAGAATTCTTTGAGGTTATCGCAGATATGTCGGACACCAAGAACGCTCCCGTAATCCTCAACACGGTGCTGGAAAAGTATGGATGCGTGGACATACTGGTGAACAATGCGGGCATAATCCTCAGAGAGGATGCGGTCAACGTAACGGAAGAGGATTGGAACAAGGTAATAAACCTGAATCTCAACATGGTGTTCCTCCTTTCCCAGGCCTTTGCAAGGCAGTACATCAGGCAGGGACACGGCGGCAAGATAGTAAACGTGGCCTCAATGACAAGTTACCAGGGCGGAATCCGCATACCGGCGTACACATCCAGCAAGTCGGCGGTTCTGGGCCTGACAAGAGAGCTTGCAAACGAGTGGGCAAAGCACGGAATCAACGTAAACGCCATAGCTCCGGGCTACATGGCCACCAACAACACGGCCCAGCTCAGAGATGACGAGAAGCGTTCCGGAGAAATACTGGACAGGATTCCCGCAGGCAGGTGGGGCACACCTGAGGATATGGCCGGCGCGGTGGTTTTCCTCTGTTCAAAGGCAGCAGAATACGTGCATGGTTTTACAGTGGCCGTGGACGGCGGCTGGCTTGCAAGATAAAGCCTGCAAGATAAAACCGTCAAGCCAAACCGTATTGTATAAAATCTCTCTAAAAACCATAATAATCCACGGTGGAAAACGTATGAAGAAGCATAGATTGTTAAAGGCCGTAATCATCACGGCAGCAGTGCTGTTTGTCCTTTTAGTTGCAGGCGGAATAGCGTTCTCATATATAGGAACAGGGGCCAAAAAGAACCCTGATCCGGTTCCTGCGGCAGATTATGACGTTGAAGGCACACCTATGTGGGATCTGCAGATTGCAAACATTGAACAACTGGGCAGAGAGGCTGCCGAATGGAATAATCCCGCAGCACATGAAACCTGGGAGCTGACGGCGTTTGACGGCATCAAATTATATGCCCAATTCTTTAAAAACGGCAATTCCCATACATACCTGCTCTTCTGCCACGGTTACGGAGATGCAGTTCAAAGGTTTTACAACTACACCCACAAGTTTTATCTCAGGGGCATGAACGTGCTCATGCCTGTATTGAGAGGCCATGCACCCAGCGGCGGAAAATCCATTGGCATGGGCTGGAATGACAGCCGTGACGTTCTGGACTGGGTGAACATGATAGTGGATAAGGACCCGCAGGCCCAGATTGCGCTGGTTGGAGTTTCAATGGGAGGAGCATCCGTAATGATGGCCTCAGGTCTTGACCTGCCTTCCAATGTGAAGTGCATAGTTGAGGACTCGGGCTTTTCCGGTGTTATGCAGGTGTTCTCATATCAGATAAGGTATACCTACCACCTCCCCGTATTCCCGTTTATCAACTTTGCAAGTATTGCCAACAAGATTATTAACGGCTGGAGCTTCTCAGAGGCAAACACCGCTGTAAGACTTGCAAATGCAAAGGTTCCCATGCTTTTCATCCACGGCATGAAGGATGTAAAAGTGCCCGGTTCCATGCTTGAAGACAACGTACAGGCTTACAAGGGACCGCATTCGGAGGTCCTGACATTTGAAGATACAGGCCACATAAAGGCGTATTTCACATATCCGGAAATCTACTTCCCCAAAGTTGAGGAATTCATTGGAAGATACTGCACTCTCAGCAAATAGTGCATAATGTAAGTGTTATGAAACTGAGTGAATTGAAACCCGGATATACCGGATGCATAGAAACAGTAGGAGGGGAGGGAGCCCTGCGCCAGCATTTTCTGGACATGGGTGTTATTCCCGGTGCAGAGGTAACTGTAATAAAGTATGCCCCCATGGGAGACCCCGTAGAGCTCAGGCTCCACGGGTACGAACTGACACTGCGCCTTGCGGATGCGGAAAAGATAGACATAAAGAAGACGGAAGTCTCACAGGCTGTAAACTCCGACGCAAGAGACCGAAGAAAGACAGAACACCCGGGCCTTGGAGAGGAGGGCAGATTCCACCCCAAGGGAAGCGGCAACCCCCTGCCTGAGGGCACAACCCTCACATTTGCCCTTGTGGGCAACCAGAACAGCGGAAAAACAACACTGTTCAATCAGCTCACCGGTTCCAACCAGCACGTGGGCAACTTCCCCGGAGTCACTGTTGACAGAAAGGACGGGGTAATCCGCGGCTACGGGGACGCCACAATCACTGACCTTCCCGGAATCTACTCCATGTCCCCTTACTCAGATGAGGAGCGCGTCTCACGCAACTTTGTACTTGAACAGAAACCCAAGGCAATAATCAACATTGTGGATGCCACCAACATAGAGCGCAACCTCTATCTGACCATGCAGCTCCTGGAAATGAATATACCCATGGTGGTTGCACTGAACATGATGGATGAACTGCGCGGCAACGGCGGCACGGTGGACGTAAACGCAATGGAACAGATGCTCGGTGTCCCGGTTGTGCCAATCTCCGCAGCCAAAAACGAAGGTGTGGACGAGCTTGTGCGCCACGCAATCCACATTGCCAGATATCAGGAAACCCCGGTGCGCCAGGACTTCTGCGGCTCTGAGGATCACGGCGGAGCGGTTCACAGGGCCATCCACGCCGTCAGCCACCTGATAGAGGACCACGCCCAGCGCTCCGGCCTTCCGCTCAGATTCTCCTCCACCAAGCTCCTTGAGGGCGATGCCCTTGTCACCCGCGCGCTCAAACTTGAGAAAAACGAAAAGGAAATGCTTGAGCATATCGTGCTGCAGATGGAGCACGAACGCGGCCTTGACTGCCGTGCCGCCATGGCCGAAATGCGTTTTGACTATATAAAAAAGGTCTGCGAAGCCTGCGTTATCAAGCCTGTTGAGACTCGTGAGCACATACGCAGCCGGAGGATAGACAGCATCCTCACCGGCAAATACAGCGCAATTCCGGTGTTTGTCGGCATCATGGCCCTTGTCTTCTACCTGACCTTCTTCCTGGTGGGGCCGTTCCTTCAGGACCTGCTGCAAAGCGGCATAGACGCCCTCAAACTTCTTGTCATGAGAGGCATGACTGCCGCCAATGTCAACGCCGCCATCCAAAGTCTTGTAACCGAGGGACTGTTTGAGGGAGTGGGCACCGTTGTCAGTTTCCTGCCCATAATTGTTCTTCTGTTCTTTTTCCTGTCCATGCTTGAGGACAGCGGATACATAGCCCGCGTTGCCTTTGTAATGGACAAGATACTCAGAAAGATAGGTCTGTCCGGGCGCAGCATAGTGCCCATGCTCATAGGCTTCGGGTGCACCGTTCCGGCAGTAATGTCCACCCGCACCCTGCCCAGCGAGAGGGACAGACGCATGACCATACTGCTTACTCCGTTCATGTCATGCACGGCCAAACTTCCCATCTACGGCTTTTTTGTCAGTGCTTTCTTTCCTCACATGAGCTGGCTCATAATCACGGGCCTATACCTGCTTGGAATCATTATCGGAGTCATTGCTGCTTTTTTCTTCAGAAACACCCTCTTCAAGGGTGAGGCCGTGCCCTTTGTAATGGAGCTTCCCAACTACCGCATACCCAATGCCCAAAACGTGGCCAGGCTTCTCTGGGAAAAGAGCAAGGACTTTCTGCACAGGGCCTTCTCTATCATCCTCATTGCAACCATGGCAGTCTGGTTCCTCAGCCGCTTTGACTTCCGCTTCAACCTTGTCTCATCCTCCCATGACAGCATTCTGGCAGCCATTTCCGGCATCCTGGTGCCCATTATGAGACCCATAGGTCTGGGAGACTGGAGAATAGTCACATCCCTTGTCAGCGGCTTCATAGCCAAGGAAAGCGTGGTCTCCGTCATGGAAACCCTCTTTGTCGGCGGAGTTGAATCTCTGGGACTTCTCTCCGCACTCTCCATGCTGGTCTTCAGCCTGCTGTACACCCCCTGTGTTGCCGCAGTTGCCGCAATCCGCAGGGAAATGGGACGTAACTGGACCGTGGGAGTTGTGCTCTGGCAGTGCACCATAGCCTGGATTGTTGCCCTCATAGTCAGACTCATAGGACTTGCGTGCGGCTTATGAACATCTGGGACATCCTGATCTTTG
>CAMZGJ010000015.1 GCA_947306375.1 uncultured Spirochaetales bacterium | reverse complement strand
TTATTATCTCTAATTTTAAATCCGTCCTGTCATACTCTCTTCCGAACCTGTACTTCTTATTTGTATCTTTCCGTTCGTGAATTGAATTGACTAGGAAGCCCTCATGCTTCCTTGGAAATTCCTTGATCAACGGCCCCGGAGGGCAATCATCAAAGACTATCTTTCAAACCTTCTCTTCTTTAATATCTCTGTAAAAAACAACTTTGCACTCTCAGGTATCTTTGAGCGTGCTCCAGTAACATACCAAAAACGTCATTCAGTTGTCAACACCGAAAATGAAAAATTTTCAGAATAATTTTTATTTCACGGATTTGCCGACAATTGCGTCTGCCAGCAAATGGGGATTGTTGCCTATAAGACCCCTCACGCCCTCTGTATTTGCCATTCTGACGGCATCTTCTGCAGTGTTGACGGTCCAGACAACGGCGGGAAGACCGGTCTTTTTAAGGAGGCCGGAATCAAAGCGTGAAAGTTCAGGCTTGAGATAGGCGGCCCCGCTTATGAAGTGGTAGAGGCCTGAGTACTTCTCAAAAATATCGCCGGAAGGCACGCTGTACCAGCTTGCCCTGTTGAAACGTCTCAGGGCCATGGGGTTGAAGGAAGAGACCATTACGTTCTCCTCCAGGTTGTACTTCTGAATCAGGGCCCAGACGGCCAGGCAGAGTTTTTTGTAGGCGCCGCCGGCTTTGACCTTGAGTTCTATATCATATATAAAGCGGCTTCCGAAGGTGGTGAACAGGTCCTCAAGCAGGGGTATGCGCTCCGAGGAGAATTTAGGGTCCTTGAATGAGCCCACGTCTATGCGGCGCAGATCCTCCCAGGTCATACCCGTAACAAGCCCTTCTATGCCGGCAGTCCTTTTGAGACTCTCGTCGTGGGCTATTACAACTTTACCGTCAAGCGTGAGCTGGACATCCAGTTCAATGCCGTCAACACGGGAGTCCGAGGCGCTGTCCGAGAATGCGGACATGGTGTTTTCAGGGAACAGCTCACTGCTGCCCCTGTGGCCGAAAATGTAGAACCTGTTGTTGTCCAGCAATGTGTGAATCATCTTGTCATGTCCCTGAGTGTTCCTGCCTTGACCACCCTATATATATAGATATAGAAACTGAGGGCACTTGCCACAGCGGCAAGACCGCCCAGAACGGTCATTGCGGTGAACATCCACGGTCCTGTTTTGCCAAGCATTTCACACACATGGACGGCAATGCCGCAGATGCTTACCGCGGCGTAGAGGCAGGTCTTGGCCTTGCCGAAAATGTTGGCGGCCATGGGCTTTCCCCTGCCCATGAGAAGCATGCGCAGGAAGCTCTGGGAGAACTCTCTCCAGACAATGATGACAAACGCCCAGACCGGCATGAGTCCGGAGACAAGAAAACATGTGAAATAGGTCAGATGGCTCATTACATCCGAGAACGGGTCCATGACCTTGCCAAGGTCCGTGACCGTTCCGCTTCTTCTTGCAACAATGCCGTCAAGAAGGTCCGTAAGCTCGCCCACCCCGTATATCAGAACCAGCACCACCGCATAAAGCAGGGGCGCAACGGGGAAAAGCCTGTCAATGAAGTACCATATAAAGAACACAGGAACCAGACAGAGCCTGGTAACCGTAAGTTTATTTGCTGTAGTCATAATCCTGAATTATAGTTTTCAACCTTATACTGTTCAAGTTTCTCAACAACCGAATCTATAATGTAATCCGGTGTTGAGGTTCCGGAGCACACCACCACGTCCTGATTCTCAAAAAGAAGACGCAGCATATTCTCATCCAGATTGTCCCGGTTCTCAATCAGAACAACGGGCTTTCCGCATGCCTTAAGAGCCTTTGCCAGGTTTGCCGTGTTCTCGCTCTGCCTGCCGCCTATCACCACGGCGCTGCCGTTCTTCTCCAGAAGCTCAACTGCAATCCGGGTACGCTGCGTACAGGCGCCGCAAAGGCCGTTTGCAAAGAGAACATTGTTGTAATATGCGGAAATCCTGTCACGGAAAAGCCGGTAAAGCTCCGGCGGAAACGTTGTCTGGGTCACCACACACAGCGCCGTATCTTTCCCGTACCTGCCGAACATGGCCTCAATGTCCTCTTCGGACGATATGCTCACGCTCTCAATTTCCCTGCCGTCAGTTGTCATGGTGCCCGCCAGACACTTTGTCTCCGCGTGGCCCCTGACCCCGATAACCGCAATAACGCGCTTTCCGCTCTCCTTCCGGATAATACTCTGAGTATGGAGAATAACGGTGCATGTAGAGTCCAGCAGCTCAAAACCCGCATCAGTGAACTCCTGTCTCAGCTTGTCCGGAATTCCATGTGCACGGATAAGGGCAACTCCCCTCTCTCCGCCGGACGGATCCTTGATTTCCTTAAGGCCCTTTTCCGCAAAGGTCCTGATTACGTCGGGGTTGTGTATGAGATTTCCTATGCTGTATGCCGGAAGGCCCTTTTTCCGTGCCAGTTCAAGACACTCAGAGGCTTTGCTGACTGTTTCCCTGACACCCTGACAGTATCCCAGGATTGTACTTCTTACGGTTCTCATCTATGCGGATAAAGATAAGGACCGCCGCACGGGGCAGCAGTCCTCTTTTCAGATATAAAAATCCGAATTATTCCTCTACGGGATTGGTTTCTTCCGCAGCGGGCTCCTCAGCCTTGGGCTCAGCCTTCTTGGCCGTGCTCTTTGCTTTCTTTGCCTTGGGAGCTTCCACCTTGGGAGCCTCTACAACTTCCTCTTCCTTCTTTTCTTCCTTTGCAGGTGCTGCAGCGGGAGCCGGATTGAGGACCTGGGAGATTGCGCTCTTGTTGAACTCAATGCGTGTATCGCCGTCAACCTTGACCACAACCGTGTTTTCCTTGACTGATGAAACTGTTCCGCGGATTCCGCCGATAGTAACAATCTTGTCTCCCTTCTTAAGGGCGGCCATCATTGCCTTGGCTTCCTTGTCTCTCTTCTTCTGAGGTCTGATCAGAAGGAAGTAGAAAATTGCAATCATGGCAACAAGCATGATGAGTGAACTGCTCATTCCTGCTCCGCCTGCTGCTGTTCCGGAAGCTGCTGCATCAGATGAAACCGAGCTTCCCATAGCCCATATAAGTGAATACATATCATACCCTCTCTGTTAATTTTTTCTTTTGGATTAATTTACACCAGTAAAGACCAAATGTCAAACGCAGACAAAAACAGAGCCCCGTCTCCGGGACTCCGTTTCATCTCATCAGTAGCCCATTCCCATGCCGCCGGCCGGTGCAGCGGGTGCTGCGGGTTCCGGAGCGGGGATGTCAGTGATTGCGCACTCGGATGTGAGAATCAGAGCTGCAATGCTGGCTGCGTTCTGCAGTGCGGATCTTGTGACCTTGACAGGATCAATGATACCGGCCTGGACCATGTTGACCCACTTGTCGTTATTGGCATCGTAACCGTAGCCGCGGTCTGAGTTCTTGCAGCGGTCTGCCACAATGGCTCCGTCCTGACCTGCGTTCTCGGCAATCTGTCTGATGGGCTCCTCAAGTGCTCTGCGGACAATCTTGTATCCTATGCGCTCCTCTTCGGACATCTTGGACATATCCGTCTTCTCCATCTCCTTTGAAGCCTGGACAAGTGCAACACCTCCGCCGGGGATAACACCCTCTTCAATTGCAGCTCTTGTTGCGTTTACTGCATCCTCAACTCTGTGTTTGCGCTCCTTGAGCTCAACCTCCGTTGCCGCACCTACGTTGATTACTGCAACACCGCCGGCAAGCTTTGCAAGGCGCTCCTGGAGTTTCTCGCGGTCATAGTCGCTTGTGGTGTCTCCGATCTGCTTTCTGATCTGGGCAACCCTGTCCCTGATGGCATCGGCCGAACCGAGGCCGTTGATGATTGTTGTGTTTTCCTTTTCAACCTTGACGCTCTTTGCGCGGCCAAGCTGTGCAAGCTCGGTGCCCTCAAGCTTCATGCCAAGTTCCTCGGAAACCACCTGGCCGCCTGTGAGGATGGCAATATCTTCAAGCATGGCCTTTCTTCTGTCTCCGAAGCCGGGAGCCTTGATGGCGCAGACGTTCAGTGTTCCGCGGAGTGAGTTCACGACCAGTGTCGTGAGGGCCTCTCCGTCAACGTCCTCTGCAATGATGAGCAGGGGCTTTGAGGTCTGGACAACCTTCTCCAGGACGGGAAGCAGTTCCTTCATTGAGGAAATCTTCTTGTCGTAAAGGAGGATGTACGGATCTTCGAGGGTGGCCGTCATGCTCTCGCGGTTGTTGGCAAAGTATGCCGAGATGTAGCCGCGGTCAAACTGCATGCCTTCCACAAAATCCGTTGTGGTTTCAATGTTCTTGGACTCCTCGATTGTGATTACGCCGTCCATTCCCACTTTTTCCATTGCGTTGGCAATTTCTTCACCGATTGCGCTGTCATTGTTTGAGGAAATTGTTGCAACCTGCATAATCTCCTCTTTGTCGTGGACTTCCTTTGCCTCTGCCTTGATGTGGGCAACTGCGTCCGCAACGGCCTTGTCAATTCCGCGTCTGATTCCCATGGGATTTACGCCGGAAGAGACACTCTTCATGCCCTCTTTTGTAATTGCCCATGCAAGGACTGTTGCCGTTGTTGTTCCGTCACCGGCAACGTCGTTTGTCTTTGCGGCAACTTCCTTAACCAGCTGGGCGCCCATGTTCTCAAACGGGTCTTCAAGTTCCACTTCACGTGCAACGGTAACACCGTCTTTTGTGATCATGGGTGCACCGTATTTCTTGTCAAGAAGAACTGTCCTGCCCTTGGGGCCGAGGGTTGTCATAACTGCTCTTGCAATCTGTTCTACGCCTGAAACCAGAGACTTTCTGGCTTCTTCATTGAACTGAAGCTGTTTTGCCATTTTTATATCCTCTTTTGTAATAATTTGCTTATTGCAGGAATAAGATACAAACACTTTCCCCAAAAATCAAGTGCAAAGTCCCCCAGGGCATTACAGGACAAACTTTGATACACAATTCAAAAAAGATATATGGAGCACTTTTAGAAAGTTCATTCCTATTTTTGTATCAGATTGGCAAATGTTCGTTCTGATTTTTGTTAACAACCCGTTATTTATGTGCTATAATCCCAATTGAGAGGATCTTATGAAACGGGACTTATATGAAAAGCTGCTTGAATGGAAATCCGATTCCGCAAGAAAACCCCTGATAATCAAAGGGGCAAGACAAGTAGGTAAAACATACCTCATAACTGAATTCGGAAAAAACGAATTTGAGAATACCGTTATCCTCAACTGTGACAAGGATCCGCGTATTGCCCGCCTGTTTGAAAACGGCTTCAGAACAGACAGAATCCTCTCAGGTCTTGAAATGCTGAGCAATGAAAAGATAGTACCGGGGAAAACGCTTCTGTTCTTTGACGAAGTCGGAGAAGCTCCTGCCGTGCTGTCTGCACTTAAGTATTTTTGCGAGGATGCCCCTCAGTATCATGTCATTGTTGCAGGCTCCCTGCTGGGACTTGCAATACACAGGGGTTTTTCTTTTCCCGTAGGCAAGGTCAATGAACTGACGCTGTATCCCCTCTCCTTTGCTGAGTTTGCAAGAGAAAGACTCGGAGAACAGGCATATTCATGGCTGAAGAACAAAGAACTATCAGATCTCAACACTTTCGGACAATTATATCAGGAAACACTGAGGGAGTATTACTTTATCGGAGGAATGCCGGAAGTTGTGCATGCGGCCCTGGTGGAAAACAAGGATTACAGAGAGTTGAGAAACATCCAGAAACAGATACTTTCCGACTATACCCTGGACATATCAAAACATGCGGACACACAGATTTTGGGAAGAATACATCAGGTATGGGCATCAATTCCGCAACAACTGTCAAAGAGCAACAAAAAATTCATATACGGAGATGTTCAGAAAGGAGCAAGGGCAAAGGATTTTGAACTTGCAATCCAATGGCTCATAGACGCCGGTATTGTCTACAAGGTTCCGAGAGTACGCAAGGCCGGCATACCTCTTAAATACTACGAGGATTTTTCTGCCTTCAAGCTGTTCATGGTGGACCATGGACTTATGGGAGCAATGACCGATGTTCCGGTTCAGGAAATACTGTTGAAACAGAACGTATTTGAAGAATACAAGGGAACGTTCACGGAGCAATATGTTTATGAACAGCTGGTATGCAGCACAGATACGGGAATCTTCTATTTTGACAGTGATTCCACCAAGCTGGAGCTGGATTTTCTCATTCAGATTCAGAACAGAATTGCACCCATAGAAGTCAAGGCAGAGGAAAACCTTCGCTCAAAATCACTCAAACAGTTCAAGACAGACTATCCGGACTCCTTTCCCGTCCGTATTTCAATGTCGGATTACAGAGAGCAGGACAATCTTGTAAATGTTCCGCTGTACGCGGCAATAAGGGTATGCACTCTGAAAACTAACGGATAACAAGATACAGGGCTGTGGAAAGCACCACTGCAAAGGTGTTTGATATGAAGTTCACCATGTCGTTGTCCATCCATGGAAGGCCGCGGACCAGGGCGTTTGCATTACCCTCCGCGTCAAAGGCTTTCTCTGTGTAGCGCCCCTCTTTGTCAGTGTAGACTGCCTGGACAAAGCCGCCCAGAAGGGAGTCTGCTATGCAGCCTGCAAAACCTCCCAGACAGATGAAGATTGCCTGTATTGTGCTGTTGTCCGTGCGGAAAAATGCGCTCCAGAGTATTGCAACACAGGCACTGGCGCAGAAGCCGGCAAAGGTACCCAGGGCCGTTACTCCGCCGGAGACCCCGTTTTCAACGGGTCTGCGGGTGACAATGGATACTGGCTTTGTATAGCTCAGGCGCCCTATCTCCCCCGCCAGCGTGTCTGAAAGAGCCTCCGCCACCGCTGCCCCGAACATGACAAGGGCGGTAACAGAGGCGCTGTAGTACCAGTAAACCGCCGCAAGGGCTGCCATAAGACCGTTTGCAAGAACCTGCAGGTGGTCCCGCGCCCCGCTCTTCTGCTCTATTTCCCGAGACGGCGCAGTACGGACTTTTCTTATTCTGCCTGCAATGTTGGATGAAACATAGAAGAACATGAACAGCAGAAAACCTTCCGTCCTTAGACACCATGCCACGGCAAAGCCCAGAAGCACGGCGGCTATGGCGCCTGAGAGACTCAGGTGCTTTCTGAAATATGCCGTAAGTGCAACAAGGCTCATGAAAACAAAGATTGAAAGCGGAGCCAGAGGCCAGCGGAGACCGAAAATCAGGGTGTTCAGTTTCTCAAACATAGACAATTCCCGTCATTGCAAAAACAACAAGAGGCAGACTCACGTTGTCAAGCCCGAACGGAGTCCAGGCTTCCGCCGCGGCGGCAAGAAGAGCCGTAAGCAGGCAGGCTCCGGCACCAAGTCCGGTAACGGCAAGACACACAATGAATACAGCTGCAAACAACACCGCGCTTCCTGACAGGGTCTTGCCCTTCGTCCCGGGAATTACGGGGCTTTTGACAGCTCTGCCCGCAAGAGGGGCAAGTCCGTCTCCGTATCCCATTCCCAGAAGGGCTGCCGCAAAGGCCCTTGGCGTTCCAACACCCAGATGGACAAGCAGAATCATAAGGGCAGAGACAAGCGGATACTCCACCATGCCCCAGCCGCGGCCCATATCGGTGCGCAGCTCCACAAACACGTTCATAACTGCAAAGCCCAGAAGCCCCGCAAAGGGGATATACCAGGATTCAAAGACATACAGATAGATGAAAGCAAAGTTGGAAACTCCTATATGGAGGATTTTGCGGCCCACCTCCGCGCTCATGGGACCGAACAGTTTTTTATTTTTTATAAAAAGAGTTACCGCCCAGCATAACCCCACAAGCGCAAGGGTAAGGACAATGCCTTTCAAGTCTTTACCATGCACGTCCGCCGCCTCCGCCGAAGCCGCCTCCGGAGAAGCCGCTTGAGCCGAATCCGCCTCCGCCTATGAGTCTTGAACCTCCGCCGCCTTTGGCTGCCATGAAACTTGTGTTCAGGGAGCCCTGCATGCGTGCGGACATGCGGCTGAAGAAGTATGCGTTGAGCATGTAGTCACCCACATACCATGAGGGCGGTTCAATTGTTATGGACTCAAACTTCTTTGCCCAGGTGTCCTCAAGGCCAAGCACTATGGCGTAGCTGAGAACATGGTAATAGAGGTCCGGAGTCTCCTTGATCATCATTTTAAGTTCATCAACACTTGTCTTGTCTATGAACTCCCTGTAACCGAAAATCTCCTCAAAGAGCTTGTTTCCGTACCGGCTTCTCCTGATCATTGTCTCTCCGAAGCAGACGGATGCAAAGGAACAGACGGTGCAGACCAGAAGAAGAACGCTGTCCGCATAGAGTTCCGAAAATGCTGCAAAACCCAGTGTGAAAAAGTAATAGACTACAAACGGTATAACTGGAATCACATAGAGGAAAACCTTGTTCTTTGCAATGAATCTCTTCTTGATTGCACTTGCCAGACCTGCCTGGCCTGAGAAGTTCAGGAAAACCGCAATTACAAGGAAGGCAATCATGAAGAACCTCTCAATGTATTCGGAGAAAGTAACGGACAGGGCAAAGAGGACGGGCGGAACAAAGGCAAGGGCGTTTACCAGGAAGGAAAGCCCCTGTGTAAGGTCATCCGTAAGGCACCTGTCTCCGGAGAAATAGTCCTCAACATCCTTCTTAACTTCAACTATGGCCTCATAGAAACTCTCCCCTCCCACATCCTTCAGGGCAACGTGCTCTCCCTTGCGGAAGATGGCGTTGAAAAGCCTTCTCTCATAGGAAGGAGTGTCCAGGGGAAGGTTCTTGAGTTTTGTGAACTCAAACTTGTTCTTTTTGGGCTCCTCAATTCTCAGATAGCCGGCATCCGCCCAGTAGTAGATCATTGAGGTCATATCCTTGTCATCTACCGTGTTGTCCGCCACATACCCTACAGGTAGCGGACTCATGCCCTCAGGCGGACTGAATCTGGCGTGTATGATGGGCATCCTGTCACGGCCCAGTGTAAACTTGAGAATAATTGAAAGGGCCAGGACAGCAAAGGAGGCAATCCAGGCAAGGCTTGTGAAAAGACTGCGCAGATCAGTGGCCTGGCGGGCATCCTGATACCAGCCGTCCGGAAGCTGAACCCTTATGGTAACCGCCTGGCGGGGAGCAATGTCGGAAACGCTTCCGGTAATTACAATACCGCCTTCCGTCTCAGATACGCTGAACGGCAGTTGTTGCGCAGAACCCCTATAGCCCGTGGTAATCCAGATCTGGGCTTCTGAGGCACTGCAGGGTACAAAGACCCTGAAGGAAGCACTGCGGATGGGCACTTCCCAGCCATCTCCCACAAGGTTCAGATAGAACTCGTCATAGCCGGAGTTGGTGTCCGCCCCAATGTCATAACGGTATGAGATTGTGTACGGAACCATGCCGGTCAGATACTTGTCCGCCGAGCCTATCTTCATGATATAGAACCCGTCTTCGCTCTCCGACTCAAACTCTTCCGAACACTCCACGCGGGAAATCCTGACGTTGCGCTTCACATCCCCCTGATCATATTTGTAAGGGATATAGCGGAAAAAACCGTGGTGCGGGCCCATGTAGTTGAACACGTAGTCCTCTTTGATCTCATGGACGGCATTTCTCCCCACGTTCACGTCAATTTTCATTGACGATATCTCATAGTCCTCTGCAAAAAGCATGCCGCAGCAAAACACTGCGGCAATGATAATCAGAAAGATTTTCCTGTTCATATCAGAACTGTACCTTTACGTTCCTGCGCTCTTCCTCGGCTATCTCAAGATAAGCCATCTTGGTGAACTTACCTCCGAAGAAACCGGCAATAATGTTGTTCGGGAAGGTCTGGATTGTTGTGTTGAATGTCTTCACAACGGCGTTGTAGTACTTCCTGGCCTGGAGAATCTCTCCCTCAAGCTTTGTCAGCTGTCCCTGCAGATCACGGAAGTTCTCGTTTGCCTTGAGCTCGGGGTATGCCTCGCTGAGGGCGAACAGACTCTTCAGTGTTCCCTCAAAGGCCTTGTCGGCCTTGTCCTTGTCAACAACGCTTCCGCCGGCGCTCATTGCGGCGTTTCTTGCCTCAATAACGGCGGTAAGGGTCTTTTCCTCGTGCTTGGCATAGCCCTTGACGGTCTCGACAAGATTGGGAATAAGGTCATAGCGCTGCTTCAGGTGAGCGTCTATCTGGGCCGCAGCCTCCTCTCCCTGGTTCTTCAGACCCACAAACTTGTTGTAGGTTGATGCAATAATGAGAATCAGCAGTACGGCAACTGCGATTATGACTATAAGTGTTACAGACATGTCTCACACCTCCGTGAATTATTATTCAAAATATACAAATCAAAGGCCGAGAAGAGAAGCGTACGCAATCAGATTCTCATTGCCCTCTCCGCCGTTGAGCACCTGCTTGGCAAGAATCTTTCCAAGCTGGACACCCTCCTGGTCAAAGCTGTTTATGTTCCACACAAAGCCCTGGAACATTACCTTGTTCTCAAAGTGTGCAAGAAGAGCACCCAAAGTGAAGGGATCAAGCTCATCCGCAACAAGCAGAGAGCTGTATCTGCCTCCCTCAAAGTCCTTGTTGGGGTTCTGTTCGTTCTTCTTGCCCTGAGCAAAGGCCACAATCTGGGCGGTAAGGTTTGCATTGAGCTTCTGACGGCTGGTGCTTCCGTCCGTCACCGCGTCAAGGCTGCCCTGGTTCTTCTTGAAACCAATGAACTGCATGGGAACAATGTCGGTTCCCTGATGCAGAAGCTGATAGAAACTGTGCTGGCCGTTTGTACCCGGCTCACCGAACACCACGGGGCCTGTTCTGTACTCAAGCTTCTTTCCGTCTCTGTTCACGTGCTTTCCGTTGGACTCCATGTCAAGCTGCTGCAGATGTGCCGGGAAACGGTTGAGGCTCTGGCTGTACGGCAGAACCGCCGTGTACGGGAAACCCAGAATGTTCCTCAGGTACACTCCGATCATTGCATCCATAAGCACGCCGTTCTTGCGCAGATCCGGCTCAAGGGCCTTTACGTCTTCGGCATGCGCGCCGTCCAGCAGAGCCTTGAAGACCTCAAAGCCGTATGTGAGGCTCAGAATTACTCCGCCGACTGCGCTGGTGGAGCTGTAGCGGCCGCCTATATAGTCATCCATGAAGAATACAGCCGCAAGTCCGGGAGTCTTTGCAAGCGGGCTTGTGTTGGAAGTAACCGCCGCCATGTGCATCTCCGGCTTTACAATGCCTCTGTCTTTCATGACCTTGAACACAAGGTCTCTGTTCGTAAGTGTCTCCTGGGTTGTGCCGCTCTTGGACACCAGGATGAACAGGGTCTTCTCAAGATCCAGACCTGCAAGCACTCCGCATGCATCATCCGGGTCTACGTTGCTTATGAAGCGGGCATCCAGTTTTTTCACGTCAAGCTGGCTTAAAGCGTAGCAGAGGGCCCTGGGTCCCAGGTCGCTTCCGCCAATACCTATCTGCACCACATGCTCAAATCTCTTACCGGTGCTGGAGAGCACTTCTCCATTCCTGACCTTCTCTGAGAATATTCTTATCTTCTCAAGCTCATCTGCGTAGAAAGCACCCTTCTCAACTCCGTCGGCGTTTACGGGAACTCCGTTAAGGACGCGTCCGCGTGTGAGGTGGTGGAGAACAAGACGGTTCTCTCCGGGGTTTGCAACGGCACCGCCCAGAAGAGCCTTGTACTTCTCAATAAGCTGCTGCTCATCCGCAAGCTCCTGAAGCTGATCAATGATCATGTCATCCACAGGAAGGGCTGCGTAGTTGAACTTCAGTGTACCGGCCTCCGCGGTCATGTACTTTCCTATGCGTTTTGAGTCGATCTTCCTGACATCAAACGGCGCAAGCGCCTTCAGGAATCTGAAACTTTTGGTCTTGTCCAGATCTTTGTACTCCATCAGTCCTTAATCTCCGGTATTTTTGTTCTGAAGTCTTCAAGGAGGTCCTCTTTGGTCATTCCCTCCCTGAGCAGCAGGAAGATTGTGTCATCTCCCGCAATTGTTCCCAATATTTCAGGCAGTCCCAGGACATCAAGTGCGTAGCAGACGCTCTGTGCGTGCCCGCTGCGTGTCTTGATTACTCCCATGTTGCCGGAAAACTCTATTGATACTATTCCCCTTCTGACATCCTGGATGTAGCTCTTTTCCTCTTCAGCCACAAGAATGTCCTCGGGGAGCGAATAATAGTAACCGCTCCACCCGTCAGAAATCTTTCCCACCTTCAGGGTCTTGAGGTCCCTTGACAGCGTGGCCTGCGTCACTTCAAAACCCTCATCTCTGAGCATCTGAAGCAGGATATCCTGATTTTCAATTCTGTTTTTTCCTATCAGGTCCTTAACCACAGCCAGCCTGTTCAATCTCTGTTTCACCCGTCTTCCTCCATGGACACAGGCGGCGTGACACATAAGTTTCACGCCACCTTTTCAATCATATCACATGAGTATGCAGAATGTATTCAGTTTTTATTCAATTTATTCCGGCTGCAACAGCCTTTTCCAGGGCCTTCCGATGGAATTTTTCATAATTGACAATGAACCTTTCGTGCACTCCCTCTCCTATCTTGTCAGCCTGATCCCGGGCCTCTACGGAAAAGGTAAGTTTTCTTCCCTCAACCGCGGCAAGTACGGCGCGGCACGCAACCTTCATTCCAACCGGAGTTGATGCCAAATGTGCTACATCCACATGTGTGCCCACCGTGACATACCCCTCATCCAGAAAAGGTTTCACGCACTCGGCGGCAGTGTACTCCATGAATGCTATCATCCACGGTGTGGCAAGGGTCTCCACCCCGCCGCTTCTCATTGCCGAGGCGGTTCTGTCCGTCGTGACAACCGTCTCACAAATCTTTTCTGTTCCGATAAACTCTGAAAGGTCTTTCATACGGTTGAAAACTAACCCAATCTGCGCATTTCTTCAACCTCCCGTACAGTCGTGTATGTGTAAAACCCGGTTTTTTTGGTTTTTATGTATACTTTTATACTTTTTTCCTCGGTTTTTTTAAAAATATGTATACGCTGCAATAGGCCGTGAGGGATGAAAGGGTAAAAAAATACACTCTGTCCTGTGAGTCGAAAGATTCATGCAAGAAAGCGTTTCGGTGTTAATCTTGACTTGACGGAGTCAGGAGCCGGTGATTAGCGA
>CAMZGJ010000014.1 GCA_947306375.1 uncultured Spirochaetales bacterium | reverse complement strand
ACAAATTATGCTATAGCGGTATGGGCAAAGCCTGCAAAAAGCGGATTACACCCCTGTAAGGGGCAGGGTCAGTGCGGGGTGTAGCCCAGTTTTATGCGGATGGTGAAGGTGTCTACGGGTTTGGCACCGTACAGGGTGCCGGCCTCATGGTAGCCGTAGCGGATTTCCAGGGAGTTGCCGAATATGTCCACAACCGCGCCGAATTCCGGGTAGCCGTGCAGGAATGCAAGATCCAGCTTTGCATATTTAAGGATGTCCAGCTCGGCTTTAAGGACAAAGTGGCGGAAAAGTTCACGCCAGGGCTTGCGGCCGTTGTCCGTGTTGAGGTCATCGGCGATAAAGCCGTTTATGTTGTCAAAGCGCAGGGAGACTGTGGGGTTGACGTACTGCCATTTGGGGGTGAAGCGGGCCTCCAGGTTGCCTTCCCAGGGGCTGTAGAGCACGTAGCCGTTCAGGCCGTCTTTGAGTTTGATGGCGTCTTTGTAGTTGGCGTACTTGTGCATGTAATAGTAGCCGTTCAGGTTGAGCGCGGTGGCGCTGAAGGTCAGTTTGCCGTCCAGCATGCCGTAGGTCAGGCCCAGGTCAAACGGGAAGGCAATGCCTGCGTTGGCGGTCTTGTTTTCAAAGTCCGGATTCTCCAGCAGATTGGATGCGTTGAGGCCCAGCAGGTACATTTTGCGCGCGTATTTGAGGGAAAAGCCTGCATCAAGATAGCGGTCTTCCTTTTCCCAGACGCGCCATCCGTAAGCAAAGGAGAAGGCCGCGTCCACTACGGGAACATTATGGTGGTGGTAAGGCTCTGAGTGGGAGAGCCGTCCGGCAGTGTTTTGGCCGCGGCTTTGACGTTCAGTCCGACGGCAAAGTTCTTTATTGCCGTGCCCAGACCGGCGTCCACTGCAGATACGTCATTGCGGCCGGTGCCTATGTTGTAGACGTAGCCGGCAAAAACGGTAATCAGGTTCTTCTTTGTGAACTTGAACTGTTTGAGCTGGTTCACGGCCTCCTGAACGGATTTGGATTTCATGGCTTTTGCGCAGTTGAAGCCGGAAAATGAGGCTGTGGGTGCTTCTATGATCAGGTTGTTTGTTGCAAGTTGTGCAGGGTTGTAATACAAAATGTTCTCAAGCGTGGCGGAATCTGCGGTAAGGGTGGGTCTGAACGGGACGTTGGTCACGCCGTTGTAGATTCCGTCCTCCGTTGCTCCGGCGGCAAAGAGTCCTGTGGTAAAGAGGGCAAGGACTGTCAGGATGCAAAGTATTTTTCTGTTCATGGCCTGCCTCCTCAGTCATCCGCAAGCATGCTGTTGAGAATGTCAACAATGCCGAAGTCAACATCATAGATGTATTCAATGGTGCCTATGTAGCTGACAATCCTGGATACGCCGTCTGTTTTGAGGACCTTTTCAGTCATGGGTACGGACATATCATAAAGCAAATCATGGAAGGTATAGACTATTTCTGCAAACAATGCGGTGAATATATAATCTGCATAAACGAGGTAGCCGGCGTTGTAGCGGCTCTCCATGGGTCTGATTATCTTATTGCTCAGAGTCTGTGCGGCACCCTTGGCAATCTTCTTCGTTTCTTCACTACCTGACTGTTCACCGCTTGAGAGGTTGTCAATCAGCTCCTGCATTCGGGTCTTCAATGCACCGTCCGGCTTGTAGTTGTAGGCATTACCGGCCACCTCGGCAAGAGCCATAACGCTCAACGGGGAGACGGTCAGAGAGATGTTGGGGTAAATACCGTATTTGTCCTCAATTGTCGCATAGGAATCACCGCCTACAGCGGAGTCTCCTATAATCAGGCGAAGAACAGTTTCGTAACCGTCCGGTTTTCCTATGATGTTATTTGCAAAATCCTTGAAGTTGAAATGGTTTGAGTCCATTTTTCCCGGCGATGTGTTTGCAACTTTTGAGGCAAGCAGAGCCCGCATCTCAGACTCCACGTCCTTGCTGTTCTTGATATCTTCAACAGCCTTGACAACAGCAGCCATGTTGGAACGCAGTGTTGCCACTTTTGCCTTCCCCTCGTCTGTTTTCAGATCACTGGAGGTGGGCATCTGTCCAAGACCGGATATGGCAGTCACCAAGTTCTTTGTTGCAGTCTGGGCCTCCTCAACCGCATAGTCTCCGGCATAGCCCATGTTGAAGCGGCGCATGTTGCCCAGGTCATTATAGTCACAGGATGCCAGAAGAAGCACTGCGATGAGAATCAGTGTTGTCAGAATGCTCTTTTTCATAAGCTTCCCCTTTTGCCGGGTCAAGAAATTAGTATATAATACAAAACAATCAGGCCGGTGAAAAGTCAGAGGCTGAAAATATAAAAGGAGGCAGACCATGATCAGAGTTTACGGAAGCAAAATGTGTCCCGACTGCAGGAACCTGGAACTGAATTTCAGGACCTACGGCATAGAATACGAATATCTGGACATAAACGAAAAGCTGGCCAACCTCAAGGCCTTCCTCATCCTCCGGGACACCAACCCTGAGGTCTTTGACCGCCTCAAGGCAATCCATGACATAGGCATTCCCGCCTGCGTGGACCAAACGGGCCGCGTGTTCACCGACTGGGAAACTCTGGTAGCCTCCATGGGCCATGAAGTCCTCTCGGAAGAACGGGGAGAAAGTTGCAGCCTCTCAGACCGCAGGGGGTGCTGAATGGCCGCAGAAATCCTCAGTCGCATCCTTGAGACCATTAAAGACGCACAGCGCATAATAATATCCCGGCACATCCGCCCTGACGGCGATGCCGTAGGCTCAAGCCAGGCCCTGAAGAGAATAATCAGGCTTACATGGCCGGAGAAGGAAGTTTACCTGATTAACAGGGACCGCGCACACCACACGGAATTTCTGGGCCCGGAAGACCCTGAGATTCCGGAGGAGCTTTATGCGGATGCAATTGCGGTTGTTCTTGACACCTCCACTTCAGAAAGAGTTTCAAATCCGCTTTTCAGCAAGGCGCCCTGCGTAATAAGGATAGACCACCATATAGAGACGGAAAGCTTCGGAACAATCAGCTGGATTGAGAAGGACAGGTCCTCCGTCTGTGAGATGGTTGCGCAGTTTTACAGTGAGTTCCGGGATGAGCTTCAGATAGACAGCTACGCCGCAACATGCCTTTATGCCGGAATCTGCACGGATTCTGGCAACTTCAAGTTCAGCAGCACCGGCCCTCAGACCCTGAGGCTTGCCGCAATGCTTCTGGAAAAAGGTGTGGACACCCAGAGCCTTTATTCAAAGCTGGACCTTGTGCCCTATGACTATCTCAAGTTCAAGGCACACGCCATGGAGCAGGTGAACCTATCCCCCTCCGGGGTTGCATGGCTCTACATACCCGTTGAGATGAGACAGAGATTCTCAGTCTCAGACGAGCAGGCCTCAGAGGCCGTGGACTTTATGAACTGCATATCCGGCAGCCCGGTGTGGATGGTCTTCATAGAGACTGAGAAAAACATAAGGGTACGCCTGAGATCCCGCTTTGTGGCAATAAACAGCCTTGCGGAGAAGTACAGCGGAGGCGGTCATGCCAATGCATGCGGGGCTAAGGTATTCAGCAAAGAGGAAATGATGAATCTTGTTTCCGACGCAGATGCCCTTCTGGCCTCTTTCAAGGCCTCAAACTCCGAACTCCTCTGAATCCGCGGAAACAACGCGGGTTCCGGAAAGGAAGTCATGTATAAGCCTTCTCTCCTTTGTAAGTCCCATGCAGGCAGCCTGAAACAGAAAAAGCCCTATTATCATGAAAAATGACCTTGAGCCGGAATTGCCGTTGTAGATGGCAAGGATTGTGAACACGGGAACGGCAATCTCAACAAGGAATTTTCCCAAAACGGCTCTTGCAATCATTCCCAGTGCGTCCACAGGGCTTGTGTCCATCTTGATTACAACAAGGCCCATGAGTTTCTTTCCCAGGGTCTGTCCGTTTCCGAAGAAGAGGGGCACTGCCAGTTCCAGAATCAGCACTGCAACAAGGACTGAGCCCAGAACGGTAGTGTAGGAGCCCAGCACCATGCGGTTGTAGGTTCTGACATTCTCCTCGTTTCCTGCAAACCATGCAAAGGCCTCTTCGTACTTTTTTGTCTGCTCCTCAGTCAGTTCCTGAAGTTCACGGGGAGTGAGGTTGAAACGCACCCCGTATGCCTGTTCCATGCTTGAGAGCATGGAATCAACATCCGCGCGGGCCTGTTTGTAGCCGGTGAGGCTGCTCATGGGCATGGCAATGAAAACAGTAAGAATTGCAATCAATAGAACGTCTATGGCTCCTGCAAAGGCCCTTTTCATAAAAGGATGTTTTTCCATACTAGACTCCTGTGGGTATTTGTTTATAACAGTTTTGAAAGCTCTGCAAGTATCTGCGGTATCTTTATGTCCTGCGGGCAGTGGGGCATGCACGTGCCGCAGCCGATGCAATCGGCAGGCGTTCCTGCCGATACAATGCTGCCGGCCTGCTTGAGCGCGTTGTTTCCGCGGACCTTGTAGTCATTGTAGAGCTTCATGTACGCCGGAATTTCTATGTGCGAGGGGCATGTTTTGGTGCAGTAGCGGCATGCGGTGCAGGGCACAAAGATTTCCGAGGCGTATGCCCTGCAGGCCTCATCAAGGGCTTCCCGGTCTGAATCAGTGAGGGTCAGCGGGTCACTGAAGGTATTTACGTTGTCCTCAAGCTGCTCAAGGCTGTTCATACCGGAGAGCACCACTTTTATTCCGGGGAGCGAGCGCACAAAGCGCATGGCCCATGAAGGGATGCTCCAGTCCGGGCGGACCTTTCTGAGTATTGCCTCGGCCTTCTCATTCAGGCTTGCAAGCTTTCCGCCGCGCACCGGTTCCATAACAATTATGGGTATGTTGTGCTCTGTCAGGATTCTGTACTCCTCCCGCGCCTTGCCGTAGTGCCAGTCAAACCAGTTCAGCTGTATCTGGGCAAAGTCCCAGTTGTGGTGGTTCACAAAGCGTTCCAGAAGATCCGTGGGTGCGTGGGTGGAAAAGCCCAGGTATCTGATGCGGCCCTTCTCCCTCTGTTTTTCAAAGTACTCAATTGCCCCGCCGTGCATGTAGCCTTCAATGTTGTCCGTCTGAAGGCAGTGCAGGAGGTAGAAGTCTATGTAGTCTGTCTGAAGGCGCTTGAGCTGGGTTTCAAAGACCATCTCGTAGTCAGTGGTGGCCCTTATATTGAACTTGGTTGCGTAGTGGAAGGAGGAGCGGTCAAACTGCTTCATTCCCTCTCCCAGGCAGAGCTCGCTGTCCCCGTCTCCGTACACGTATGCGGTGTCATAATAGTTTATTCCCGCCTCCATGGCGCGTGCCATGAGTTCATGGGCCTTGTGGCGGTCAATCTTTGAATCCGGGTCATCCGGGTTCAGTTTGGGAAGACGCATGTTCCCCAGTCCCAGTGAGGACAGTTCAATATCCCTGAAAGAATTGTAAATCATTTCCAAATCCTCCCCGTTCTGCTATATTTCTCCCATGCGGTCATTTCTTGCAATCAACCTCACGGATGAGGTAACAGAACACCTTTCGGAAATTCAGAGCCTGGTAAAACTGACCAACAGGGGCAAGGGCACCTGGAGCAGGCCTGAAAACTTCCACATGAGTCTTGCCTTCCTGGATGAGATTTCCAAGGATCAGGCAGACATTCTCATACGTATTCTCTCAAATCAACTGGCAACAGCCAAGCCTTTCACCCTTGTTTTGGACAAATTAGGCTACTTTGGATATGAAAACGCCGCCACCCTGTGGTGCAGCGTCAGGCCTGACAACAACCTCAAGGCCCTGGTATCCTCCGTATACGGCGCCGTGCGCGATGCCCGCATACACTTTGACAGCAAGCCCTTCAAGGCCCACATAACCCTGGGGAGAAAGATTAACATAATGAACTGCCGCCTCAACGAGATTGAGGTCAAACCTCTTGTCTTTCCCGTGGACTGCGTTACCCTGTTCAAAAGCACCCTGCTCCCGGACGGGCCGGTTTACAGTGAGCTTTACTCGGTCTCTATTCCCAGCACCCTGTAGTCCTGGTCCTCAACCGCCTTTATAAGGGCCTCATCAGAGGTGCTGCCCTTGAGCGTTACAACCGCAGTGCCCTTTGTGTGGTCTGCAACTGCACTCTGAACACCTTCCACGGCCTCAAGTGCCTTCTTAACACGTGCCTCGCAGTGGGAGCACATCATTCCTTCAACTCTGAGTGTCTTTGTCATTTCCTTGTTCTCCTTCTTTTTCCTTGTTCCGGGTGCCCTGTCATGCCTGCCGTCATAGATGCGCAGGAGGTTAAGCCTCAGTGCGTTCATGCAGACAAAGAAGCTTGAAAGACTCATTGCAGCGGCCGCGTACACGGGCTTCATCTCAAGACCATACAGACCCATGGCAAGCGGGATACAGATAATATTGTAGATAAAGGCCCAGAACAGGTTCTCATGTATGTTTGTTATGGTTGCGCGGCTCAGTCTGAGCGCGGCGCTTACGTCAGTAAGTCTGTTCTTCACAACAACTATGTCGGCGGCATCTATTGCCACGTCCGCACCGGCTCCCAGGGCAATTCCCACATCCGCGCGCACCAGCGCAGGAGCGTCATTAATTCCGTCTCCCACCATGGCAACCTTTGCGTCTTTCTGAAGTTCCTGTATTACCGCTTCCTTGCCGTCCGGAAGTACTCCGGCCACAACGCGGTCCACCCCGGCTTCCCTTCCTATTACCTGTGCAGTTTTTTCATTGTCTCCGGTAAGCATTACAACGGAAATGCCCATTTTATGCAGTTCCTGCACGGCTTTTGCAGAGTCTTCCTTAATTGTGTCCGCCACGGCAATCATGCCGCAGAACTGTGCCTTTTCCTCTTTGCAGCGTGCAAACATGAGCACGGTCTTTCCCTGTGACTCAAGGACCTCTTTCCTCTCAAGCATTGCCTTTGAGGGCTCTGCGTACTGCCTTATGAAATCCGGCTTTCCGACGTATGTTTCACAGCCTTCAATCTCAGCCCTCAGTCCCCTGCCGGGAACAGCCTCAAAGTCAGTGCTTTCCTTAAGTACCAGTTTGCTCTCTTCAGCCTTCCTGATAACGGCTCCTGCAAGCGGATGTTCACTCTTCTTTTCAAGAGAAGCTGCAATCAGGAGCAGTTCTTCAGCGTTTTTCAGTGTTTCGGAGGGAACAATGTCAGTTACTACGGGCTCTCCTTTTGTAACTGTTCCGGTCTTGTCCAGAACCGCAGTGTTTATCCTTCCAAGGCCTTCCATGGCCGCGGCTGTCTTGTAGAGTATGCCGTTTTTTGCACCTACTCCGTTACCCACCATTATTGCAACCGGCGTGGCAAGACCAAGTGCGCACGGGCAGCTGATTACCAGAACGGAGATTGCCCTGGCAATTGCCCAGCCGAATGTCTTTCCGGCAAGCAACCAGATTAAAAGCGTAAGCAGGGCAATGCCCATGACCACCGGAACAAAAACACCGGAAACCTTGTCCGCAATGCGTGCAAGAGGCGCTTTTGTTGCCGCGGCATCTGATACCATCTGTATTATTCTGCTCAGTGTTGTGTCCTGCCCCACCCTTGTGGCACGGCATTTCACATAGCCTGAGAGGTTGAGTGTTCCGCCTGTTACGGTGTCCTCAACAGCCTTGTCCACCGGCATGCTTTCCCCGGTCAGGGCGCTTTCATTTACGGAGGTGAGTCCCTCAATGATAACACCGTCCACCGGAATGCTCTCTCCGGGTCTTACTACAAAGATATCTCCGGCACTAACGTTCTCTATGGGAGTCTCAACTTCCCTGCCGTCCGCAAACAGCGTTGCAGTTTTTGGCGTCAGTTTCATCAGGCCCTTCAGTGCATCCGTTGTCCTTCCCTTGGACTTGGCCTCAAGGGTTTTCCCCACGGTTATCAGGGTTACTATCATGGCGGCTGACTCAAAGTAGAGGTTCATACCGTACTTCATAACGGTGGCGTGGTCTGCCCTCCCCATGGCCGCAATCATTATGAAAAGTTCTGCAACCGAGTAGACAAATGAGGCGGACGAGCCCATGGCAACAAGTGTGTCCATGTTGGGCGCTCCGTGCATGAGGCTTCTGAAGCCTGAGGTGAAGAAGCGGCCGTTGATCATCATTATCACAATGGCCAAGAGCATCTCAAAGACTCCCAGGAACACAAGGTTGTCAAAGACCGCAGGTGCAGGCCAATCCCACATGCCGTGACCCATGGAGAAATACATGAGCACAAGCAGAAAACACACTGATGAAACAAGTCTTTTAACCAGCTTGGGTGTTTCAGTGTCCCTGAGGATATCTTCCTGCGCGGAAGCGGACTTGTTCCGTGCGTTTTCAGAGCCCTGAAGGCTTGCACCGTAACCGGCTTTCTCAACTGCCCTGATTATGTTTTCCGGGCTTGCCGTGCCCTCAACGCCCATTGAGTTTGTCAGCAGGCTGACGGCACAGGAGGTAACTCCCTCAACACCGTTTACCGCCTTCTCCACCCGGGCGCTGCATGCGGCACAGCTCATTCCCGTAACGTTGTAGCGCGTCATTTTGAGCCCTCCGTGTTCTCCATTTCCCTGGAGCGGGCGGCTGCGGCGCTTACCGCCTGAGAAACAATTATGTCAAATTTGTTGTCCCTCAGAACTTTTATTCCCTCTATGGTTGTTCCGCCCTTTGAACAGACGGACTCCTCAAGGGCCTGAACATTCAAATCTGAGGTTTTATATACGTCAAATGCACTTTTCATGGTATCAAAGGCCATCTCCACGCTTTGTCTGTAGGCAAGTCCCTCTATCTGACCTCCCATTCCCAGGGCGTGTGCAAAGCGGAAAATATAGGCTATGGCGGAGGCGCTTACACCAATGAAGGCGGAGAACTTATCCTCCGGAAGTTCAAAGGCGCTTCCGAAGCTCTGTGCAATCTCAAAAGCTTCCGCGCAGAAGGTCTTTGAACACTGCGGGGCAGAGGCAACTGCGGTTACGGAGCTTCCCGTTTTGGCCGCAATGTTGGGCATGAAGCGCACAACATCCGCTGTTCCCAGTTCCTCCTCAAGGGTCCTGAGGTTCACTCCTGCTGCAAGGCTTATCCATTTTGTCCGGTCACTGCCTGATTTGCGCAGTTCTTCCCACATGTTTCTCAGGGTCTGGGGCTTTACGGCAATTACCACTGCATCATTCTTCTCAATCAGCTCATTCAGAGAAGAACACAGAACGGCCTTGCCTTCAGAGGCCCGTGCAAACTTTGCCGCACTTTCTTCCTTTGAGTAAACGCTGACCTTGTGAGCCGTCCCGGACATGAGCGCGCGTGCTATGGCAGAGCCCATGTTTCCGCAACCTAAGAATCCTATTTTCATGGTGAACCTCTATGTATAATTATTCCGTATAATTGTATACTTAGTCCATGACTTCAATAAGAGAAAGACTTACAGAACTGAGAAAGGCCTGCCCAGCCCTTTCCTCCTCTTCCGCAGAGGCCAGAAACGCCCTGCTTGAGGAGATTGCCCGCGGTCTTGAGGCAGACAGAAAGGAAATCTTCAATGCCAATGAGAAGGATCTTGAAAACGCAAAGGACCTGTCACAGGCAGTCAGAAGCCGCCTCAGGTTCAATGAGGACAAGCTTCAGAGCGTAACGGACTCCCTGAGGGACGTTGCCTCCCTGGAAGACCCGGTGGGGAAAGTTCTGATGAGGGAAGAACTGGACAGCGGGCTTCTTCTTGAGAAGATAAGCGTGCCCATAGGAGTCATAGGAATGATATTCGAGGCCCGTCCGGATGCCCTGGTTCAGATTGCCTCCCTCTGTCTTAAAAGCGGCAACTGCCTTGTGCTCAAGGGAGGTAAGGAAGCCTGCCTTACTAACCGTGCTCTCTATGAAAGTATTGTCAGAAGCAGCCTGAAATGCGGTTTCGGAGGTTGGATAGAACTTCTGGAAACCCATGAGGATGTAAATCAGATGCTCAAGTCCGAGGGCCTGATAGACCTTCTCATACCCCGCGGCTCCAACGCATTTGTCCGCTATGTAATGCAGAACACAACCATACCCGTTCTGGGCCATGCGGACGGCCTTTGCACCATGTACATAGACAGGGATGCGGATTTCTCCAAGGCTGTGACCTGCGCTTTGGATGCCAAGACCAACTACCCCGGAGCCTGCAACTCAATAGAAAACATGCTTGTCCACGCGGACATTGCCCCGGCCTTTGTTCCCCTCATGGTTCAGTCCTTTGAAAAGGCGGGCGTAACTGTCACAGGAGATGAAAAATGCAGACAGTACGCACCCTGCACCCCCGCAACGGATGCTGACTGGGACACCGAATATCTGGATCTGAAGATAAGCATAAAGGTGGTGGACTCAATTGAGCAGGCAGTAAGCTTCATAGCTCAGCACACCTCACACCATACGGATGCAATAATAACGGAAAACCGCACGGCGGAGAGGTACTTCATGGAACACGTGGACAGCGCAAGCGTGTTCTGCAACTGCAGCACCCGCTTTGCAGACGGATTCCGATTCGGCCTTGGCGCGGAGGTGGGCATAAGCACATCCAAGATTCATGCCCGCGGCCCGGTGGGTCTTGAGGGCCTTATGACCACAAGGTTCCTCCTTCAGGGAAATGCCCACACCGCCGGCACCTACATGGGAAAAAATGCAAGGCAGTTTACCCACAGAATGCTTGAAACCGGGAGCCCCTCTCAGATACTCAAAGGATGAAAAGTTATGTCCAGAAGCTTTGAAAACGTGAAAACCGTTGTTGTGAAGGTTGGCACAAACCTGCTTTCCACAAAGACGGGAATAGATGAGAAGAGAATAGAAGATATAGTGGGCCAGATTGCTCAGTTGAGAAAAAGAGGCTACCAGGTTCTGCTTGTGACATCCGGTGCCATAGGCATGGGAAAAAAGGAACTGGGCATTGAGGGCAGGCTTACAAAGATTGAAATGCGCCAGGCCTGCGCGGCAATAGGCCAGCCCATACTCATGTCCGCCTACCGTGAGCACTTCTCAAGGCACGGCCTTCTCTGCTCCCAGGTCCTCCTGACACGGGAAGAGATGAACAACAGACGCACCTACGTGAACCTGAGAAACAGTGTGACCAAGCTCCTGGAGCTGGGCGTTGTGCCGGTTTTCAATGAAAACGACGTAGTCAGCACCCGTGAAATAGGCACCACCTTCGGAGACAATGACCGCATGGGCGCCATGGTGGCCAGCAAGATAGACGCGGAGCTTTTCATAATCCTCTCCGACATAGACGGCCTCTACACGACCGATCCCCGCAGGGACAGCTCTGCCCGTCTTCTGACGGAGATAGATATTATAGATGACAGGATTCTCTCCTACGCAGGAGGTGCGGGAAGTTCCCTGGGCACGGGAGGCATGAAGAGCAAGGTTCTTGCCGCTCAGATAGCCGGAACCGCCGGATGCACCTGCATAATTGCAAGCGGCTATGTTGAAAACGTGCTTGTAAGGCTTCTGGACGGTGAGGAGATCGGAAGCTGCTTTGCCCCCAGCGTAAGGCTTTCTGCCCGTGAGCGCTGGATTCTGAACAACTCCCACAAGGGCCGCATTGTTGTGGATGAGGGTGCAAAGAATGCCCTTCTTGCCCACAAGTCACTGCTGCCCAAGGGAATAGTGAGCGTAGAGGGCACATTTGACGCAGGGGATGTTGTGAAAATCGCCGGCCCTGACGGCAGGGCGTTTGCAAAGGCGGCGGTCTATTACAGCAGTGCGCAGATTGCAATGGCGGCGGGCAAGGACAGCCGGCAGCTGGACAGGATTCTGGGCACGGAACACAGTGAAAAGGTTGTTTTCCGCCCCGAGGACATGGTTTTGACTGACTAAATCTTCAAATAAAATTTGTGTTTTCTCCAAAGGTGTTCTAAAATTTTTCTGTAACAAATAATTGAACCCCGTTCCGGGGTATAAACATCAGGAGGAAAAACGTGAAGAAAATTCTCACAGTATTACTGGTACTTGCTCTCGCAATGTCAGTCGTATGTGCCAAGGGCGCAGAAGAAAAGAAAGTAGGCGGTGGCAGCCTTGTCATCTATTCACCCAACTCAGACGCACTTGTCGAAGCAGCTTATGCATTCGGCACACAGTACGGAGTTGATGTTCAGGTTCTCAGCATGGGAACAGGTGAGTGTCTCCAGAGAATTGAGAATGAGGCAGCAAACCCCCAGGCAGACGTTATGTACGGCGGTGTTAACTACGCCAACGGTATCAACTATGCCAAGTTCTTCGAACCCTATGTGGCAGCCGGAAATGACAAGCTCCCCGAAGCTTACAGAAACCAGGGCGGCTGTGTAACAAGATACTGCCTCGACGGTTCGGCAGCTCTTCTTATCAATATTGATTATTTCAAGAAGCTCGGACTTGATCCGGATTCATTCAAGGGTTATGCAGACCTCCTCAATCCCGCTCTCAAGGGCAAGATTGCCATGGGAGACCCCGCAAAGTCATCTTCAGCATGGGCAGAACTGACCAACATGCTCCTTGTCATGGGTGAGAAGCCCTACGATGAGAAGGCTTGGGATTGGGTAGCAAAGTTTGCTTCACAGCTCAACGGCGTTATCATCAGCTCCTCTTCAGCAATCTACAAGGGAACAGTCAACGGTGAGTATGCAGTAGGCGTCTCATACGAGGATCCCTGTGTAGGCCTGCTTAAGGACGGCGCAACAAACGTCAAGCTTGTTTACCCCGCAGAAGGTGCAGTATGGCTTCCTGCAGGTGCAGCAATCATGAAGGGTGCTAAGAACATGGACAATGCAAAGCTGTTCATGGATTGGCTCATTTCCGATGAAGGACAGAAGGAAGTTGCAAAGTCAACGGCAAGACCCGTTAACCCGGAAATCAGCAACACAACTCCTGTTATGCTTCCCTTCTCAAAGATCAACGTTGCTTACGAAGATCTTGAGCTCTGCGGAAACAGCAAGAAGGCTTGGCAGTCACGCTGGACAGAGATTTTCCAGGCTGCAAGCAAGTAATTGTTTTGTAAGTAATCTTAGGTTGCAGGTGTGGTTTTTCACACCTGCATCTTTTTAAAAGGACAGAAACAGTGAGCGTAAAAATCAAAATCAGAGATGCCGTTAAAGCTTACGGCGACAATATTATAATCGGCGACCTTAACCTGGACATCAAGGAAGGAGAGTTCTTTACACTCCTCGGTCCGTCCGGTTGCGGAAAAACCACACTCCTGCGCATGATTGCAGGTTTCAACTCAATTGAGGGAGGAGACTTCTTCTTCAATGAGACAAGAATCAACGACATGGACCCGGTCAAGAGAAACATAGGTATGGTGTTCCAGAACTATGCAATCTTCCCCAACATGACTGTTGAGAAGAACGTGGCCTTCGGTCTCAAGAACCGTAAGCTGCCCGCAGAGGAAATCAAAGCCAAAACCGACCAGTTCCTCAAGCTGATGAAGATAGAAGAATACAGGGACAGGATGCCTGAGCGTCTGTCAGGCGGACAGCAGCAGCGTGTTGCTCTTGCCAGAGCCCTTGCAATCACCCCTGACGTTCTGCTCATGGACGAGCCTCTTTCAAACCTGGACGCAAAGCTCAGGGTTGAGATGAGAACGGTCATCAAGGAAATCCAGAACAGGGTTGGAATCACTACCGTCTACGTCACGCACGACCAGGAAGAGGCAATGGCC
>CAMZGJ010000013.1 GCA_947306375.1 uncultured Spirochaetales bacterium | reverse complement strand
CCGGCGCGGTCATAGCCGGAGGCCACACCATTTCCGACCCCACGCCCAAGTACGGGCTTTGCGTCACCTCCTTCATGAATGAAAACGATGTCTGGTCAAACAGGACCGCCCTCCCGGGCGATGCCGTAGTGCTTACCAAGGCTCTTGGCGTTGGCATTGTGAACACCGCTGCAAAGGTTGATGAGGCCCCGGAGGAGAGTGTGAGACAGGCCCGGGACTCAATGACACGTCTTAATAAAAAAGCGCGTGACATTGCACGTAAATACAGAATTCACGGTGCAACTGATGTAACGGGCTTCAGCCTGAGCGGCCATGCAAGCGAGGTGGCCCAGGCTTCCGGTCTTACCCTGAGAATAAACACAAAAGACCTTCCGGTAATTGACGGAGCGCTTGAACTTGCCCGCTTCGGGTTCCTGCCTGAGGGGCGCTATGCAAATGAGGAATTCCTGAAAGACAAGGTCTGTTTCGCAGATGACATAAAGCTTGAAATGAGGGACCTGTGCTTTGACCCCCAGACAAGCGGAGGCCTTCTTCTGTTCATGAGTCCGGAAGATGCACAGTCCTATGTAAAAGAGTTGAACACGGACTGCTGCAGGATAATAGGGACTGCTTACAAACAGGGAAAACACCTTCTGGAGTATGTCTGATGCATATTTTCATAACAGGTGAAAAACACGTGGGAAAAAGCACCCTGATCAAAAAGGTGCTTGAAAAGACCTCTCTTCAGTACGGAGGGGTCTTCTCTGTATCCGAGTTCAACGGCCCGGACAGGATGGTTTATCTGACCGGCGGAAGGGGTTCGGAGAAAACACTCTGCGGAATATGCTCAAGTCAGCACATTACCGACAAAAGGCCGGAGGTCTTTGACCGGGAGGGAGTGCGCCTTCTTGAACAGGCTGCAAAAAACAGCCTGGTTGTCATTGATGAGATAGGCAACATGGAAAACGGGGCATCAGAGTATCTCAAGGCAATTGAGGACCTTCTTTCCGACGGCGGAAAAACGGTTCTGGGTGTTATTCAGAAAAGAGCCTCCTCGGAACTTGCCGCAAAAATAAGAACGGCGCCGGATATCCTGTTGTATAATGTGACACAGGATAACAGAGAAGTCCTTGCAGACCTGATATCCAGGAGGCTGATTTGTGAACTGTGCGGTAAAACTGATAATTGGTGAAAACCAGCCCTCTGTGGGCCCGGGACTCATATCTCTTCTTGAACAGATCCGGGACAGTTCCAGCGTTATGGAGGCCGCCGGCAGAATGGAGGTTTCCTACTCCAAGGCATGGAAAATAATAAGACAGGCAGAGGCAAATCTGGGAAAGAAGCTTGTTCTCAGAAAAAGCGGAGGACCGGGCGGCGGAAGCGCACAGGTATCCCCGGAAGGTCTGGCTCTTATCAAGGCTTTCAGGAAGACGGAAAAACAGGTTTCCGAATTTGCATCAAAGAAAGTTCTTCTGAATTTCAAACAGTAATCTGTTGACCCATGGTATGACTTGAAATATAATGGCTTTGGTTAAGTTTTTAAAAACAAGACCAAGGGAGATTTGGCATGAAGAAGATATCGGCAATTGTTGCCGTTCTGATACTTGGTTGCTGTGTTTTGGTTGCTCAGGGCGCCGTTGAGCGTCAGGCGGAGCTTAATAAAACCATTCAGTTTACGGATTCCTGCGGAAGGACCGTTGAACTGCCTGCAAAGATTACAAAGGCAGCACCGTCGGGCAATGTTGCCACCATGATGTTCTCCTGTATCGCCCCGGAGTATATGTGCAACAAGAACTCCGAGCTCACTACCTCTCAGGCTCAGTACCTTCCCAAGGTTCTGCAGGGCGTTCCGGTGACAGGCCAGCTGTACGGCGGTAAATCTTCAATAAACTATGAGGAACTTCTTGCAACGGGTGCTCAGGTGCTGGTTGACCTGGGAGATTATAAAAAGGGCATTGCGGAGGAGCTTGATGCTCTTCAGGCTCAGATAGGAATTCCGTGCATATTCATTGAGGCGGACCTTGCCCACATGGCACAGGCTTTCAGAACACTGGGCTCCATTCTGGACGGAAAGCAGTCAAGAGGAGAAGAGCTTGCAAAGCTGATTGAGGATGCGCTGAAAACTGCCGAACAGGGCAGGGCAAAGGTTAAGGACTCTGAAAGAGTTTCAGTCATGTTCTCATCTCTGTCCAAGGGCCTGGGAACAAACGCAAAGGGTTCAAGCCAGGCTCAAGTTCTTGAACTTGTAGGTGCGGAAAATGCAATTGTTGCGGATAAGGTAACATCCAAGGGCGGCGGAAACCTTGTGAGCATTGAGCAGGTTTATTCTGCAGACCCGGACGTTATTATCTTCTCTGAAAGGGATGTTTATGAAAGTGTCTCTTCAGACCCTGCATGGAAGGAGCTGAGGGCAATTAAAGAAGGCAGATATTATCTTGTTCCCTCGGACCCGTACAACTGGCTCTCAAATCCGCCTTCACTTAACATGGTTCTGGGTGTCTACTGGCTGGGAAGTCTTCTCTACCCCCGGTATTTTGACTATGATATTGCCGCTCAGGTTCAGAAAATATACAAGGTTTTCTGGAATTATAATCTCAGCGCAGATCAGACAGAGGCTTTTCTCAGGAGTGCAAGATAAGCAGTATGAAAGAAAAGACAGCCTACGGATTCAAAATAATAATTCTCTCTGTGTGCTGTCTTGCCGTATTCTTTCTGTCTTTTTTTCTGGGAAGGTATGATCTGGACTTTCTGACAGTGGTCAGAATCCTTGCAGACCGGCTGGTAAGACTGGTCAGCTTTGGGAAACTGGGTCTTATGCAGACCTGGACATCCGCACAGCAGGCCGTGGTGGTTAACATACGCCTTCCCAGAATTCTGGCTGCAGTCCTCATAGGCGCAGCCCTTTCCGTGGCAGGGGCCTCCTACCAGGGCATGTTCAGAAACCCCATGGTAAGCCCGGATCTTCTGGGAGCCTCAACCGGTGCCGGATTCGGAGCGGCCCTGGCCATTCTTCTGGGTTTTTCATATACGGGAATAACACTCAGTTCTTTTGTTTTCGGCCTTTCAGCCGTACTTCTTGCATATCTTGTCTCAAAGGCCAGCCGCATTCAGACCACTCTTGCAATGGTTCTGGCCGGAGTTATGGTAAGTTCCCTGTTCTCCGCAGGCACGGGTTTTGTAAAACTTGTGGCAGACACGGACAGCCAGCTTCCCGCCATAACATACTGGCTCATGGGCTCCCTTTCCTCAGTAAAGGCAAAAGATCTGACCTTTGCCGTAATACCCATACTGCTGGGTCTTGTTCCCATAATCATGCTGCGCTGGAGAATCAACCTTCTCACCGTCTCGGAAGCGGAGGCAAGGAGCATGGGTATAGAGACGGGAAAACTCAGGCTTGTTGTTATAATATGCGCAACCCTCATGACAAGCGCCGCCATATCCATAAGCGGAATGATAGGATGGGTGGGCCTTGCCGTTCCGCACTTCTGCCGTCTGATATTCGGCCAGGATTACAGGCGCCTTGTTCCCTCATCGGCCATCATGGGTGCTCTGTTCCTGCTTCTGACGGACAATGTTGCAAGAACGGTTGCCTCATCCGAGATTCCGCTGGGAATCCTGACGGCATTCATAGGTGCCCCGGTTTTCATGTATCTCATAATAACGGGAGGAAGCAGCAGGGATGATTGAGACTGCCGGACTCTGTTTTTCTTACGGCTCAAACCCCGTCCTGAAGGATGTGAACTTCAGAGCAGAGGAGGGTGTGCTTGTTTCCGTTCTTGGCCCCAACGGGGTGGGAAAGACCACGTTCTTCCGCTGTCTTCTGGGCTTTCTCAAGCCCTCTTCCGGCAGGGTGATTATTAATGGAAAAGACGTTTCAGAGTACTCCAAACGCCAATTATCAATGCAGATTGCCTACATTCCGCAGAGCTACAACCCTGTTTTCAACCATACTGTTCTGGACTGTGTTCTCATGGGGCTTACCTCCTCTCTGGGCTTGTTTGAACAGCCGGGTAGAGCAGAGGAGGAAAAGGCTCTTGCAGCCCTTGAGGATCTTGGAATAGCGGACCTTGCCCGCCGCGGCAGTATGAAGATTTCAGGCGGTGAGAGACAGCTGATGCTCATTGCACGCGCCCTTGTCCAGGATGCCCGGATTCTGATTATGGATGAGCCTACGGCAAACCTGGATTACGGTAATGCATACCGCGTGATGAAGAAGATTTCTGCCCTCAGGGACGGAGGATATACTATAATATTCTCAAGCCACAATCCCGATCAGGCTCTGCGCTGGTCAGACAGGGTGTTTGCCCTTAAGGACGGCGGGGTAATTGCAGACGGTCCTGCGGACAGTATCCTGTCAGAGACCGTGCTGAGGAATCTGTACGGGATTGAAGTTGCAGTGAATACTGTGAACGCAGGAGGCTCAGAGTACAGGGTCTGTACTCCGTTCGGGGGATAAAATGCACAGGATGTCGGAATGGAATGACAGGATGATTGCCTTTATGGATGATGCATCATCATACGGCAGTTACTTTCAGGCCCTTTCCGCAGAACTTTCAAAATACATAGACGGGGATCAGACGGTGTGTGATGCCGGCTGCGGAATAGGACAGCTGACATTTGCGCTTTCTCCCGGTGTGAAAAAAATAACCGGCATAGACAGATCTGAGTCCGCAATAAGGTTCTGCAAAGAGAAAAGGCGCATTTCAGGGCTCTCAAATGTGGATTTCAGATGTGCGGACTTTTCCGATCTGGAAGACGGCGTACTGTTTGACATAATGGTTTTTAACTACTTCGGACGGATGGAACAGATAATGGAAATTGCCCGAAGGCACTGCCTGAGCAGGGTCATAATAATAAAAAAGAACTACACTGAGCACCGATTCTCAATAGGAAAGAACCCAATTGAGGAACAGGAGCTCTACGGTGCGGATAAGTATCTTGAGCGTGAAAAAATTGCGCACACACAGAGGCTTTTCTCCCACGAGTTCGGACAGCCCTTCAGAAGCATTGAAAATGCCGTTGAGTTTTTCAGCATCTACAGCAGGGACCCGGACAGAAGCGTGGTAAACACTGAAAATGTGCAATCCAGACTTGTTAAGACAACAAATCCGGTGTTTCCCTATTATCTTCCGCACATACGTAACAGCCGTATTTACATAATAGACATGAAGGAGGTTCCCAGATGACGGAAGTTCATGCCCAGACGCTTAAAACTCTTATGCACGGAGGAGGTGCGGTAATCTGCAAAATTACACAGTCCAAAGGTTCTTCTCCCCGCAAGACGGGAGCCATGATGCTTGTGGATGAAAAGGGCAGAACGTGGGGCTCCGTAGGCGGCGGTGCCCTGGAGAACCTGTGCATAAAGAAGGCTCTTGAGATTCACGGTACAAAGAAAGGCTATGTTCAGGAGTTTGACCTGGCCTCAAAACTTGAAGACGGAAACTCAATGATCTGCGGCGGGGACGTTACAATAGAATTTGCCTATCTGGCTTCTCAGGAAGACGCTTTTTCATTTTTCGGAGAAGAGGATAAACCTATTAAGGTCTACCTGTTCGGCGGCGGCCACGTGGGCACTGAGCTTGTTCCCGTTCTGGAGCATCTTCACTTTGATGTGGTTGTTCTGGATGACAGGCCTGAATTTGCATCCGCACAGAGGCACCCCGGGGCAAAACAGTGCATCCTCTGTGACTATGAGAACATTGAAAAGTACGTGAATATACAGCCGGAGGACTATGTTGCGGTAATGACACACGGCCATAAGAATGACCAGGCTGTTCTTCTTCAGTGTATGAAAAAGCACCCCTCATACATAGGCTGTATAGGAAGCCGCAAAAAGGTTGCCGCCACTCATCAGTTCCTTCTGGACAACGGAATTCCGCAGCAGGAGATAGAGAGGCTTCACTCTCCCATAGGGATAGATCTGCTGGGGGATACGCCGGAGGAAATTGCAATAAGTATTGCAGCGCAGCTTATAAGGCATCGCGCAGAATGCGCGCAGAGGGCCTCTTACTGAACCGTTGCAAGGCCTCCGCGTGAGGTTTCCTTGAAGATGTAGGGCAGAGCTTCGCCCGTTTCCATCATTACAGAGACAACGTTGTCAAATGAGACACGGTGTCTGCCGTCTGAAAGCAGGGCGTATGTTGCGTGGTTAAGGGCGCGCATTGTGGCCAGTGCGTTGCGTTCTATGCACGGAATCTGGACAAGGCCCATGACGGGGTCACATGTCAGACCCAGGTGGTGCTCAAGACCCATTTCCGCCGCATATTCGATCTGGTGGTTGGAGCCTCCCAGAAGGTAGGTTGCCGCCGCACTTGCCATGGCGCAGGCGCTTCCTATCTCTCCCTGGCATCCCACCTCCGCGCCGGAGATGGAGCCCGTTGTCTTGATTACGTTTCCCACAAGACCTGCCGTCAGCAGTGCGCGCAGAATCTTGATTCTGGGTGTCTTGTAAACCTCCTGGAGGTAGTAGAGAACACCGGGGAGCACTCCGCAGGAACCGCAGGTGGGGGCAGTGACAATCTTGCCTGCCGCGGCGTTTTCCTCTGAGACGGCAAGGGCATAGCTCATGGCCTTGGCGGTGTAGCCCAGAGGGCCTGCAAAGTCCTTGGCCTGGGTGTAGTAGGAGGAAGCCTTGCGGGGGAACTTGAGGCCGCCTGGAAGAACGCCCTCTGCAACAAGACCGCGCTTTACCGCCTCTTCCATAATGGTCCAAATCTCATCCATGTAATCCAGGATGGACGGGCCCTCGTACTTTACGGCAAGTTCCCAGATGTTCATTCCTTCCTTGTCACAGTACTTGAGAATCTTGTCCATGTGTGAGAACAGGGAGGGGTAGACCTCAACGGGTCTGTCATGGAAATTCTCCTCGTTCAGGATTTTTCCTCCGCCAACTGAATAGTAGACCATGCTTGCGGTAAGGTTGTTTTTCCTGTCAAAAGCCCTCATTTCCAGGGCATTGGGATGGAGTTTCTTTATTACGTCCGGACTCCAGATAATCTCAAGAGGCCTGTTCTCAAAGACCGACTGTATGGCGTAATCCGTCATGTGGCCCCTGCCGGTTGCGGCAAGGGAACCGAAGAGCTCACACTCATAATGGTCTTCATTCTCGTGCTTGCGGAGAAAGTCCTTGGCTGCCTTCCTGGGGCCCATTGTGTGGCTGCTGGAAGGTCCGTGTCCGTACCTGTAAAGTTCTCTTAAAGATTCCATACCTACACTCTAATACAAAAAGGACGTTCAGGTAAGACGGGAAATCAGTGCAGGACGCTCGTACTTGAAGATTCCGTCCTGTGAAACCACAATCCTTATCTCAAGCTGCCGGCTCACACACAGATAACGGTGTACCCCGCGTCCCAGTTCAAGGGCCGGAACAACGCCGTCCGCTCCCACGGCAAGGGCGTTCTCATGCACACTCTCGCTCTCCCATATTCCCGGATAGAACAGCAGATCGGAAGCCTCCACCGGTTCAAGAACGCGGAAACTCCTTTCGGAAAGCCTGCCGTTCAGAATGTCCGTCAGAAGAACATCCGCATCAAGCAGCCTGAAATCCGACGTGCTCCGAGAGGCGTACTTCACAAGCATGTCAAAGTTCACGGAACATGCCACCTCAAGCTCAATTCCCAGAAGCAGGTCCGCAAGAAAGCCCGTATCCTGATCAAGCACAACCCCGGCCTCCCCCACGGCCGGCGATATAAGCGCGCCAAAGGGCATGAGGTCATCCATGGGGTAGGCGCATACAATGATATTTGCCCCCAGAGGCACTTTAAGTTGAACATTTCTGGTTCCGTTGTCCACAAACAGAGTCCGGACCCAGGACCCGTCGGACCACTGCAGGCTGTACCACATCTTCTCAACGTCCTGCGTTTCCCAGGGATGTTCCGGGATTATTATGCTCACGGTTCTGGACAGGGATCCGTCCTTGCAGGAGCAGAGAAAAAGGACGCACAGAGAAAGAAAAAAACACGGTGAAAAAATTTTCCTCATACTATAGTTATGTCTGAAAACCTCATTTTCACCCGGAAGTTTTTTTCAGAAAAACAGGAGTAATTCCGGGGTCTGTAGGGGAGTGAAGTCTTTATTACACAATGGGTAGTGGTATTTCTTGGAATTATTTGTTAATATAGTCTTTGTATGGCCACTGTCAGAGAAAAACCCGTATACAACGAGGACGCGGTACAGCATGTTTCCGCAATGGAGCATATCCGGATAAGACCCGGCATGTACATAGGACGCCTGGGTAACGGCTCCCATGTTGATGACGGCATCTATATCCTTATGAAGGAAGTAATTGACAACAGTATAGATGAGTTCATAATGGGCTGCGGAAACAGGATTGTCATAAGACTCCAGGACAACCTGTGTTCCGTAAGGGACCACGGAAGAGGTATTCCTCTGGGAAAAGTCATACAGTGCGTGTCCGAGATAAACACGGGAGCAAAGTACAATGATGACGTGTTCCAGTTCTCCGTAGGTCTTAACGGAGTAGGCACAAAGGCGGTAAACGCCCTGTCCTCTTATTTCCACGTCAGATCCCACAGGGACGGAAAGTTCTTTGAAGCCACATTCGAGAAGGGAGAGCTGGTATCCAGCAAAGAGGGAGCCACGGACGAGCCTGACGGAACCCTTACGGAGTTTGTTCCGGATGAGGGCATATTCGGACCGTACAAGTTCAACGAGGAGTTCATAGTAAAGAGGATTGAGAACTACTGCTACCTGAACACCGGCCTGAGCATTGACTACAACCGCAAGATATTCAAGAGCCAGCACGGCCTTCTGGACCTTCTGGAGAAGGAAGTCCAGGACAGCGGAATCTACAAAATGATTCACTACAAGTCCAAGATGCTGGAATTTGCCTTCACCCATACCAGAGAGTATTCCGGGGAGACCTATTACTCATACGTCAACGGACAGTACACATCTGACGGCGGAACCCACCAGGCCGCATTCAAGGAAGGAATCCTCAAGGGAATAAATGAGTTCTTCAAGAAGACCTGGGCGCCCCAGGATGTAAGAGAGGGCATAGTGGGTGCCATCTCCATAAAGGTCCAGACCCCCGTCTTTGAGAGCCAGACCAAGAACAAGCTGGGCAACACGGAAATAAGGATGCCCATTGTGGATGAGGTCAAAGAGGCCATAGTGGACTTCCTCCACAGGAACCCGGAAGACGCCCAGAAACTGAACCAGAAGATCCTGACCAACGAGACCATCCGCAAGAAGCTGACTGAGGTCAAGAAGATAGCAAAGGAGAATGCCAGGAAGATTTCCCTGAACATTCCCAAGCTCAAGGACTGCAAGTTCCACCTGGGTCAGAGCGGCCAGAATGCAGACATGGGAGAGCGCAGCATGATCTTTCTCACGGAGGGAGACAGCGCATCCGGCACTCTCAACACGGCCAGGGACGTAATGACCCAGGCGGTGTTCAGCCTCAGGGGAAAACCTCTGAACGTCAACGGCCTTGCAATGACTGAGATGTACAAGAACTCGGAGCTGTACAACGTAATGGCGGCTCTGGGCATTGAGAACGGCATAGAGGGTCTGAGATACGGCAAGGTTATATTTGCAACAGATGCCGATATAGACGGCTTTCACATCAGAATTCTGCTTCTGACGTACTTCCTGAGCTACTTTGAGGACCTTATCAACGCAGGACGCGTGTGGATTCTGGACACCCCGCTGTTCCGCGTCAGGAACAAGACGGTAACCACATACTGCTACTCCGAGGATGAGCGTGACCGCATGATGAAGCAGATCCGCGGTGCGGAGGTTACCAGGTTCAAGGGCCTTGGAGAGATAAGTGCAAAGGAGTTCGGACAGTTCATAGGAGAGGACATGCGTCTTATTCCGGTGAACATTGAAAGTCTTGCGGAGACACGCAAGGCAATGAACTTCTACATGGGCAGCAACACGCCCGAACGGCGTGATTTCATTATGGAAAACTTAATCTGACGGAGGCGGGGAGATGGCATACGCAAAAGACATTTTCAGACAGAACTTCCTCGAATACGCCTCCTACGTAATCAAGGACAGGGCCATTCCTGACATAGAGGACGGCCTGAAACCGGTACAGAGAAGAATACTGCACACCCTCATTGAGATGGATGACGGCCGCTTCCACAAGGTTGCAAACGTTGTGGGCTCCACAATGCACTACCACCCCCACGGAGACGCCTCCATCTACACCGCACTTGTCAATCTTGCCAACTGTGACCTCTTCATAGAGAAACAGGGAAACTACGGAAACTTCATGACCGGAGATGAGGCGGCCGCGGCCAGGTACATTGAGTGCCGCCTGCTTCCGTTTGCAAAGAAGGTTCTCTACAACCCGGAGATTACGGAGTATGTGGAGTCCTATGACGGCAGAAGCAAGGAGCCAGTAACGTTCCCTGCCAAGATTCCCGTTGTCCTTATTCAGGGAACCGAGGGAATAGCCGTAGGCATGAGCACAAAAATCCTGCCGCACAACGCCCTTGAGGTAATTGACGCCCAGATTGCGGCCCTCAGGGGAGAGGATTTTGCCCTCTACCCGGATTTCCCCGGCGGCGGAATAATGGATGTTACGGACTACAGGGACGGCCTTGGAAGCGTTGCCGTGCGCGCCAAGCTGGATGTGTCCAATCCCAAGAAAATAATTATTGAGGAGCTGCCCTTCGGAGTGGACTCCGAGAAGATGATCCAGAGCATAGACGCTGCGGCCAAGAAGGGACGGCTGAAGGTTGCCACGGTCAATGACTTTACCGCCGAGAGCGTGAACATAGAGCTTTACCTTTCCAAGGGCACATACACCAAGGACCTTGTTGACGCACTGTACGCCTACACTCTCTGCGAGCAGAAAATAAGCGTGAACAGCCTTGTAATCAAGGACAACCTGCCCCACCTGATTACTGTCTCGGACATAGTGCGCTACCACGCGGACCACCTGCTCAAAGTCTCCAGGGCGGAGCTTGAGGTTGAACTGGGCCATCTCACTGACAAACTGCATATCAGGACCCTGGAACGCATCTTTATTGAAGAGCGCATATACAAGCGCATAGAGCAGAAACGCACCGCTGAGGCCGTGAATGAGGCCGTCCTTTCAGGCTTCAGGCCATTTGAGGACCAGCTTGTCAGACAGATAACCGCAGAAGACGTTGAACACCTGCTCAAAATCCCAATCCGCAGAATCTCACTGTTTGACCTTGAGAAGAACAGGGAGGAGATTGAGCAGATAAATGCGGACATAAAGACCTGCAACAACAACCTGCGCCACCTCACGGACTACGCAATCAGCACCCTTGAGGACATAAAGAAGGATTTGGACACCCCGGAGCACAGAAGAAAGACGGTTGTGCGCAACTTTGACATGGTGGACGTGAAGGAAGTTGCCAGACGGGACCTGGATCTGCGCTACGACGAGACCACGGGCTACCTGGGCACCGCCGTCAAGACCGGCGATGTTGTCCAGAAGGTCTCCGAATTTGACAAAATCCTTGTCATAAACAAGAACGGCACGTACTACTGCAACCCGGTTCAGGACAAGGTCTTTGTGGGAAAGGACGTTGCCTTCATAGGACTTGCGGACAAGAGCTCCTTGGAAGACCTGGTCTTCACCGTGATCTACCAGGAGAAGGACACCAAAAAAGTCTTTATAAAGAGGGCAAAGTTCAACTCCGGCTTCATAATGAACAAGGCCTACGAGCTTCTGCCTGACCCGCAGAACAACGTAATGAAGAAGCTCTCCACCCTCCCGAATGCGGAAATGACCATAACCTTCAAGGGAGCCTCATCAAGGTACAAAGAGAGCACCGTCATGTTCTCGGACTACCTGATTAAGGGAGCAAAGGCCGGCGGAGTTCTTCTTACAAAGAGGGAGGTTGCCTCCATAAGAATCAAGAGCGCAAAGCTTGTTGAGAAAAAGGAGGAAAGCTCAAAACCCGCAGCAGAGGCTCCCGCAGAGGAGAGACAGGCGGAAGAGGTTCCCGTAGAACAGAAAGCGGAACCGGACAACCCCCAGGGAGAGCTTTTCTGATGCAGGATCTGCAGGAGCGCATCCTTTATGAAGACAACCATCTCATAATAGTGAACAAGCTCTGCGGGGAGATTGTTCAGGCAGACAAGACGGGGGACCGCACCCTTGCCCAGGATGTGAAGGATTATCTCAAACAGAAGTACTCAAAGCCTGGAAATGTCTATCTGGGCATTCCCCACCGCCTGGACAGACCCACAAGCGGAATTGTAGTTTTCTGCAGGACTGAAAAAGCCCTCTCCAGAATGAATGCAATGTTCAGGGACGGGGGAGTGGACAAGATTTACTGGGCCGTCTGTGACGGAGACCCGGGTCAGCCGGAGGGCCGTCTGGAGCACTGGATAAAGAGGAACGAGCAGAAGAACATGAGCCGCGCCTTTGAAAGGGAAGTCGCAGGCTCCCAGAAGTCTCTTCTTGAATACAGTCTCATAGGAAAATCCGACAGATATGAACTTCTGGAAATACATCTTCTTACAGGCAGACACCACCAGATAAGGGCCCAGCTTGCAGCCTGCGGCGTACATATAAAGGGAGATCTTAAGTACGGTTTCCCGCGCTCCAATCCGGACGGCGGAATTTGTCTTCACTCAAGACATGCGGAGTTTGCACACCCCGTCAGAAAGGAAGAAAAGGTCAGCATCACTGCCCCCGTTCCGGACAATGACGTGTGGCGTTTTTTCTGAATACGGCAATATTTTAAACCGTTTTTGAGCAGCACGTCAAAAAGTGCTGTTTTTCTTTAATTCAATCTCAATAACTTCTTAATTTGTTTGTGTTGGCAAAAAACCCGTGTTATGCTTACAGCAGAACAACTTGGAGGTTCACATGTACAAACTTGACGAATTCATGGCAGAGCTTGAAAGAAAGAACCCGGCACAGCCGGAGTTTATTCAGGCAGCAGGAGAGGTTGTTGCCTCTGTTATCGATGTAGTAAACGCAAATCCGCTCTATCTTAAGAATAAAATCCTGGACAGGATTGTAGAGCCGGAAAGAATTATCCAGTTCAGAGTTGAGTGGGAAGATGACAACCACGAGATTCAGGTGAACCGCGGATGGAGAGTCCAGTACAACAGCGCAATAGGACCCTACAAGGGCGGACTCAGATTCCACGCAAACGTAACACTCGGAACACTCAAGTTCCTGGGCTTCGAGCAGATTTTCAAGAACAGCCTCACAACGCTCCCCATGGGCGGCGGAAAGGGCGGCTCGGACTTCTCACCCAAGGGCAAGTCGGACGCAGAGATTCAGAGATTCTGCCGTGCATTCATGACAGAGCTTGAAAAGTATATCGGCCCGGACACCGACGTTCCCGCAGGAGACCTGGGAGTAGGCGGAAGAGAGATAGGCTACCTCTACGGAACATACAGAAAGATCCGCAACGAGAACACCGGCGTTCTTACAGGCAAGGGCTGGGGCTGGGGCGGCTCACTGGTCAGACCGGAAGCCACAGGCTACGGAACAATGTACTTTGCAAATGAGATGCTCAAGGCAAACAATGACACATTTGCAGGCAAGAGAGTTGCAATCTCCGGCTTCGGCAACGTGGCATGGGGCGCAGTCAGCAAGGCTGTACAGCTCGGAGCAAAGGTTGTCACAATCTCCGGCCCGGACGGATATGTCCTGGATGAGGAAGGAATCAACACACCTGAAAAGATTGCATACATGCTTGAGCTCAGAGCCTCCAACCAGGATATTGTAGAGCCCTACGCAAAGAAGTTCGGTGCCAAGTTCGTCAAGGGCAGAAAGCCCTGGGAAGTCCCCGTGGACATGGCATTCCCCTGCGCACTGCAGAACGAGCTCAACGGTGAAGACGCCAAGGCACTCATCGCCAACGGCGTAAAGTATGTCATTGAGACATCCAACATGGGCTGCACACCCGAGGCCATTGAGGAAT
>CAMZGJ010000012.1 GCA_947306375.1 uncultured Spirochaetales bacterium | reverse complement strand
ACAGAATGTGGAACTTAACTGAAATCCCACTTGAACATTACCGTTCAAGAGACTTTCTGCTTCTTTCTTAGCCCTTTATTTCTCGCAGGAGTCTTTCATTAGGAAGACTTCTTTTTTGTTTCATGTTTTTATTGATTTCCTCCAGAAAACACACCATAAGTGTAGTTGGTGGTGAAAATATGAAAAATACAACTGCTGTTTGAGGATATGAGAATTGAAAACCTCAACCGGTAATAAGCTGTAACAGGGCGCGGGGCTCTGTTTTTTTTTACTCTCTTTCATTATATTTAGATGCATGGACAAATTGGATAACGTTAAGTTCATCAACATACCTGATAACAGGAAGATCGGGGAATTTGTACTGAAAAGCAACATTCCCCTCCCCGTCCAGATGGATGAGGGTAAGAAGGCTGAGGACATAAGTCTTCAGGATATCGCCGCAGGGCTGATTCGCGTTATTGCGCATGACCCGGACAATGAGAATGCGGATTACTACTGCAAGCTGCTTCTCCAGATGCAGCCTGATGCCGCGCGGGAACTGAACCTGGCCTCCGTTGCCAAGTCAAAGGCCGGGGACTATGTGTTTGCGGAGGAGCTTATGCTGGCCGTGTGCCGCCTCACCAGAGCGCCGGAGAGTTTTGTGAATCTTGCCGTACTGTACGCTCAGATGACCGTGGACCTTCACAAGAAGGGTCTGGATGCACAGGCGGACATGTATGATGACAAGATTATGAACGTGCTTTCAAAGTGCCAGGAGCTTCATCCGGACTACGCTCCGGTGTATTCCGAGCTTTCTGCATACCACCTGCGCCACGGTGATGTTGAAAACGCCCGTGACAATCTTGCAAAGTTTGTTGAGCTTTCCAAGGACGGGGATGCAGTAAGGGCTGCAAAGAAGAACCTTGAGAAGATGAACGGCATGCTGGACAGTCAGAACCGTGTTCTCTATGCCTATGACAAGATGATGATGGGGCAGCCGGAAGAGGCTCTTAAGGAGATGAACAGCTACCTTGCATCTGAAAAGCCCTCCTGGGAGGCCTACTTCATAAGAGGATGGGCACACAGGGTGCTTGAGGATTTTGACTCTGCTCAGAAAGATCTTCTGGAAAGTCTGAGGCTGGACGGCAACAACGCAGAGGTCTACAATGAGCTCTCAATCTGCGCCCGTGAAAGCGGAAATATTGAACTTGCAAAGAGTTATCTTCAGATTGCCGTGGATCTTGATGAGGAGAATGTCATTTACATGACAAACCTTGCCTTCCTCTATCTCTCAGACGGTGAGTATTCTCTCAGCCGTGAGATGATTGAAAAGGCCCGCATTCAGGACCCGGAAGACCCCCAGCTCAAGTACATAATCAAGCAGTATGAGGAGAAGACCGGGGACAAGGTGGACTCTCAGATAAGCGAGGAAGTCAGGTCCGACGAGGAGATAAGAAAGCTCCATGAGGCCGGTCACGAGGAAGTATGACATACACTTTTGAATGCAGAACTGAAGAGGACATGGAGAATCTGGGCAGGAAAGTTGTCTCTGCCTGCACTCCCAATGCAGTAATTTCCCTCAGGGGAAGCCTTGGGGCGGGAAAAACCGTCTTTGCAAGGGGTGCTGCCAGGGAACTTGGCATACAGGAGGCAATTGTAAGTCCCACATTCACCCTGATTCAGGAGTATGAGGGCAGAATGCATCTCTACCACATGGATCTGTACAGAATCACAAGTGTGGAAGACTTTCAGATGACAGGCGGTGAGGATATGCTTTACTCAGGCGGTATCTGCCTCATTGAATGGTCTGAGGTAATTGATGAGATTCTTCCAAAGGACACTGTCTTTGTTCAGATAAGGATTAATGAGGACAAAAGCCGCACCGTGACGGTGGAAGGCGGTATTAAGCTATGAACATACTTGCAGTTGATACGGCATCAAGCACACTGACTCTGGCTGTAAGAACAGCCACGGGGTTTGAGGAACTGAGCAAACAGCCCCAGGGAATGAAGCACTCGGAAATTATTATGCCCTCCATAACGGAGCTTTGCTCCGATGCAGGAATAAAGATTCAGGATCTGGATCTTTTTATCTGCACAAAGGGCCCGGGTTCGTTTACAGGACTCAGGATAGGAATGGCTGCGGTAAAGGGCCTTGCCTTCGGACTGGGAAAACCGGTGGCCTCAGTTTCAACTCTTGAATACCACGCAAAATGCATCCTTGATTTTGACGGAGCCGTTGTATCCGTAATAGATGCACGCAAGAACAAGTTCTACCTGGGAGTCTTTGAGTGCCGTGAAGGCATTTGCTCAAGGATTAAGGAAGATATAGACGGCAATGCCGAGGACCTGATTCAGGCCCTTGCCCCTTATGAAAGAATACTTGTGACCGGACCGGATAAGAACATTTTTGCTCCCGTTCTGGCAGCCTGCTGTCAGGATAAGGAGATAACAACACAGTGTTATGAGACGGTTTCACCCGGAACCGCGCTTATTGAGCTTGGTCTTGAGAAGTTTGAGAGGCAGGGAGCCGATGACATTGGACAGGGCCCTGTCTATCTGAGAAAGAGCGATGCCGAGATTGCTCTGGAGGAAAAAGAGAAAGGAGAGAAGAATGGCTGATTATGATGTTCTGATTGTTGGCGGAGGCCCTGGCGGACTTGCGGCAGGCCAGTACAGCGCAAGAGCGGGAAGAAAAACCGCTATTGTTGAGGAGATGTCCTGCGGTGGCCAGACCATGATTATTGACGAGATTGAAAATTATCCCGGACTCGGTCAGATATTAGGTTTTGAATTGGCTCAGAAGTTTGAGGAGCAGGCAGAGAAGTTCGGATGTGAGGTAATCTATGACCAGGTTCAGAGCATTGAGCAGACTTCTGACGCAGAATTCAAGCTCAACCTCTTCTCCTCATCCGTAACGGCAAAGGCTCTTATCATAGCAACGGGAGCAAAGCACAAGGTTCTGGGAGTTCCCGGAGAAGAGCAGCTTACAGGACACGGAGTGAGCTACTGCGCCACATGTGACGGCCCCTTCTTCAAGGGAAAGAAGATTCTTGTCTGCGGAGGCGGAGACAGCGCAATTCAGGAGGCAATCTACCTTTCAAAGCTTTCCGATGATGTTACTGTCTGCCACAGAAGAGATGCCTTCCGTGCCCAGGCCGGTGTTGTCAACAAGCTCAAGGCAACAAAGGCAAAATTCAAAATGAATCAGAATGTTGTCAGTATTAACGGAACTGACGGCAAGGTTTCTTCCGTAACTTTCCTCAACAAGGACACAAATGAGGAGTACACGGAGGACTTTGACGGAGTCTTTGTCTTTGTAGGCATGGAGCCCAAATCAGACATTGTTCCCATGTGTGAAAAGGACAGTGCAGGCTATATTGTCACGGATGCAACTATGAAGACCTCCGTAAAGGGAATATTTGCAGTGGGAGATGTGCGCAACACTCCGTTCAGACAGATAGTAACCGCTGCCTCGGACGGCGCAATTGCCGCCCACTATGCAAGCGAGTACATTGATTCACTTAAATAAAAAGAAGACTGCGGCACCGTAAGGCACCGCAGTCAGGTTTTCCCATACTCTCCCTGTAAAAGGATGGTTTTTCTTAAAGAATTGTTCCGTTGGGAATAAGTGCATTCTTGTGAATGACAATAATTCCGTCATGGATTGAATAGTTATCGCAGTCGCACTCCGGTCTGGGAATGTCATCAATACCTATTCTGCAGCCCTCACCTATTCTTGCGTTGGCATCTATGATGGTTCTGCGTATTACGGAAGCCTTGCCAATTCCTATGCTGGGAATACCCTTTCTTGCATTCTCCTCTTTTTCGGCTTCTGATTCGTAATATGTGGAACCCATTACATATACACCGTCAAGAGATGCACCGCTTTCAATAATTGTGCGGACACCTACGATTGAGTTCACAATGTAGGCGTTTGTAATGATTGAACCCTCTGCTACAAGTGAGCTTGAAATGTTGCAGAAGTTGATCTTTGAAGCAGGCAGGAAGCGGCGTTCTGCATAGATGGGCATGTCCTCATCATAGAAGTTGAACTGCGGCTTGACTGTTGTCAGATCAAGGTGAGTGTCATAGAAAGCCTTGATTGTTCCAATGTCTTCCCAGAAATCATTGAACAGGAAGGATGCAAGGCGCTTCTTTCCCAGCAGGCCGGGAATAATCTCCTTACCGAAGTCCGTCTCGTTTCCGGCCAGTGCCTCATGCATTGCCGCTGCGGAGAAGATGTAGATACCCATGGAAGCAAGGTATTCATTGGACTCATTGGCCTTCACGTTGAGAGAAGACTCCAGGTACTTCTTGTTTACCTTGTACTCTGAGATATCAAGGTCAATTGCCGGCTTCTCATAGAACTTTGTAATCATGCCGTCTGCATCTGTGGCCATAATTCCAAGGCCTGTGGCCTCTCTTCTTGAGATGGGCTTTGCAGCAATTGTCAGGTCCGCACCGGTTTCCTTGTGGCGGTCCAGCATCTTCTTGAAGTCCATCCTGTAAAGCTGGTCACCGGAAAGGATGATATAGTAGTCAGCTTCCTGATCGTTGAAGTGCTTGAGGTTCTTTCTTACGGCGTCTGCAGTGCCCTGGAACCATGATGTGCTTGTATTTGTCTGCTCTGCCGAGAGGATTTCTACAAAACCCTTTGAGAACTGGTCAAACACATAGGTGTTTGCAATGTGGTTGTGCAGTGATGCCGAGTTGAACTGTGTCAGCAGGTAAATCTTGTTGAAACCGCTGTTTATACAGTTTGAAATAGGAATGTCAACCAAACGGCACTTACCGGCAATAGGTACTGCGGGTTTTGCCCTGTCTTTTGTAAGAGGATAAAGTCTGGTTCCTTTTCCTCCTCCGAGAATTATTGCAAGAACTCTGTCTTTTCTTTTTGCCATGTTCCTTTAACTCCTTTTTTTAACTGTGATTTTTTTATAAACACCCAGGTATTCCTCTGCAGAACTCTCCCATGAGAAATCCTGATTCATAGCCCTGTATATCATGTTCCCGAAGTCCGGGCGGTTGTACAGTTCAACGGCCCTTCTGATCTGCCTTTCAATCTCATCGGACGTAAGGTCGTCAAAGAGAAGGCCGGTGCCCTCGCGGGGGAACTCCCCTATATCTATAATGGTATCGGCAAGTCCGCCGGTCCTTCTTGCAATGGGGATTGTTCCGTATCTGAGGGAATAAAGCTGGTTCAGACCGCACGGTTCATAGCGGCTGGGCATGAGGAAGAAGTCAGACCCGGCCTCAATAAGGTGTGCGGCCTTGTTTGAGAACATTATGTTCACGCTCAGGTTCTCATTGAACTTGGCAATCTCCAGAAGATTCTTCTCAAGATAGGAATCTCCGGTTCCTACAATGACGAACTGCAGTCTGTTCTCTTTGAGAATCCTGTCAAGCACCGGCAGGAGGGCATCAAAGCCCTTCTGACTGGCAAGACGGCTTATCATTGCAAAAAGAGGTACCTTAGGGGCAATGGGAAGGTTGAACTCCTTCTGGATTTCCGCCTTCAGTTTTGCCTTTCCGGAAAGGTTCTTCATTGTGAAGTGATAGGGAATAAGGGCATCCTTCTGGGGATTCCAATCCTTTATGTCTATTCCGTTTACAATACCCTTGAGGTATTTTTTGCGCTTGATGAGTATGTCTTCAAGTCCGCAGCCCTGCTGGGAGGTCTGAATCTCCTTTGCATAGGTGGGGCTGACGGTGGTTATGAAATCGCTGAAGACAAGTCCTGTCTGAAGCATGTTCACGCGTCCGTCCCTGAAGCATTTTTCATTGGGGCGTTCGGCACACAGGAGCCAGTCCATTCTGGAGAAGGTTCCCTGGTAGGCCAGGTTGTGGATTGTAAAGACGCTCTTGCAGTCCTTGAAGAACGCGCCTTCCCTGTCCAGGAAGTAAGGTACAAGACCGGCTGTCCAGTCATGACAGTGGAACACGTCCGGCTTCCAGCCCATTTCCCGGCACATAATGATGGATGCCTTGCAGAACATGGAGAAGCGTTCGAAATTATCTGAATACGGCTCAAAACTGGTATCGCCGTAGATTCCCTTTCTCTCACAGAAATAGGGGTGGCAGACAAAGTAATACAGGGTACCTTTCTCTTTCTTTGCCCTGATCTCAACCTTCTCGCTGCGACCCAGCATGGGAACTTCAAAACTGCACACCTCTTCCCCGGCATCCGCCGGTTTTGTGTTGTATGCAGGCATTACTATTCTTGCATCATGCCCCGCCTTCTTCAGGACGGGAGTGAGAGCGCCGACAACATCAGCCAGACCGCCTGATTTGGCAAACGGTACGGCTTCACTGGATATCATTAATATTTTCACATTCTCAATTATGACTTAGATTCCGCAAATAACAAGGAAAATAATTGATTAAATGAGAACTATGGAGGGGAAAAGGAAGTGCAGACAGGCCGTTATAAGGGCAAAAGTGCCCAGAAGGCGGTTCTTCAGAGCCGCAGATGTAACCCTGTCTCCGCTTGCCAGCACCACGGTGAAATTGAAGACCAATATCAGCACCGTAACAGCCGGAAGCAGGTCTCCCAGAATTATGGGACCCGGAGAAACCGGGAAGAACAGAAGCCCCGCAGTCAGAAGAAGCCCCGCAACAGGAAACAGAATCTGTCTCTTTCTGCCGTCCAGGTAAAAACTCCTTATGTTGATGAGGAGTATCATGTGCACGCCGTACCTGTCTGCAAGCAGAATGGCGGCTGAGACAAGCATGTATATTTCCGACAGAATGAATACCTGAAACACACCTAGATGATAAAAGATTGACTTAAAAACGGCAAGGCTCTACTATGAACCTGTCCGGGGGTGCTGCCCGTTTTCAGAGGCGGCTGAGATCAAACCCCAGAACCTGATCCGGATAATACCGGCGGAGGGAGGATGAAATGAAAAAAATCATCTTATTATGTGTTCTCATTGTATGTTTTCTTGCCCCCGTTTTCTGCGGAGGCGCTTCTGAAAACACTTCTACAAAGGAACTTGTTGTCTACGCCTACGACTCATTCTGCGGCGAATGGGGCCCGGGAAACGCAATTGCTCAGGCCTTTGAGGAGAAAACCGGAATCCGCGTGCGCTACGTGGAGCTGGACAGCGCCGTTGAGGTCTACTCAAAGATTGTGTTCGAGGGCAGCGCCTGCCCGGCCGATGTTGCAATAGGCATGTCGGACACCATGGAAACGGACGCCTCTCTTTTTGCCGCATGGACGCCTGAGTGCGATGCAGAGCTTATCCCATACGACAGGAAATCTCACCTTGTTCCGTTTGACTACGGAATCTTCTCATTCATCATAGACACTCAGAGCAACGGAGCTCCTGCTCCAACCTGTCTTGAAGATCTTACCAAAGACATATACAGAAACAAGATAATCCTCATAGACCCCAGAACATCAAGCGTGGGTCTGGGTCTTCTGGACTGGACAGTCAGCGCCATGGGAACGGAAGGTGCCTTCTCATGGTGGAGCCGCGTGAAGAAGAACGTTCTTACGGTAGGCTCCTCATGGTCCTCAGCCTACGGTCTTTTCACCGAGCATGAGGCCCCGCTTGTAATAAGCTACACCACCAGCCCCGTCTATCACTACATGTACGAGGACACGGACCGTTACCGCGCAGTTGAGTTCTCAGACGGCCATCTTGAGACCTTTGAGTACCTGGGTATTCTTGAAAGCTCTGACATGAAGGCTGAGGCACAGGAGTTCTGCAATTTCATCCTCACGGAGGGTCAGGCGGACATTGCAGTTGCAAACACAATGTTCCCTGCAAACACAAAGACCGTGTTGCCTGAAGCATTTGAAAAGGTTGCCCTCATGCCGGCAAAGGTCATTAAACCCGGGGACCGCTCAGTTCAGCAGGATATTCTTGACCGCTGGGCCCAGGTAATGACATCAAAGTGAGAAGGTCTGCTTTCAGAACACTTTTTCCTCTTCTGGGCTTTGTTCCCTATGTCCTGCTATTTGCAGCTCCGGTTCTTCTTGTCTTAATCCGTGCTGGTCTTGGGGATCTGGCCGCAGTCCTGAGCGGCCCCTACTACCTCAGGCTCATACGCTTTACTTTGTTTCAGGTGCTGCTGAGCACCCTGGTCTCACTGGCCGCGGGCCTTCCGGCGGCCTACCTTCTTTCAAACTACAACTTCAGGGCAAAGCGTTTGTTCAGAACAGTGTTCTCAGTCCCCTTTGTCCTTCCGTCCATTCTTGTGGTTCTGGGCTTTGTAATTTTTTACGGCAACAGCGGTTATCTGAACTCTTTCTTAATGGCTGTTCTCAAAACCCATGAGCCTCCGCTCAGAATTCTGTACAGGTTCCCCGCAGTAATAGCAGCCCATGTGTTCTACAACTTTCCGGTAATTGTCTCAGTACTTACAAGCCAGTGGTCAACTCTTCCTGCAGACTGTGAGGAGTGTGCCGCGGTAGACGGAGCCAACGCCGTTCAGGTTTTTTTCAGAATTACGCTGCCGCGTCTTATGCCATCCGTTGCAAGCGCATGCTCTCTTGTTTTCCTCTACTGCTTCACAAGCTTTGCAATTATCCTTGTGCTGGGAGGCGGCCCCGCCCTTTCAACAATTGAGGTTGAGATTTACAGGAAGGCAAGACTTGAGACTGACATGGGCATGGCAAGCGCCCTGAGCCTTGTTTCACTGTTCTTTGTCTCTCTGGTTCTGAGTCTTCACCTGAGGCTTGAGAGAAAGGTCCACGGCCATGACGGATCTTCATACCACACAATGAAGAAACTGGGTAAAAAGAGTATACCGGCCTATGCTTATCTTACTGTTGCCGCCCTGGCACTGCTTTTGCCCATGCTCTCCGTTGCGGCAAGGTCTCTCTTTGCCTCAGCCTCAAGAGGCGGTGCCTCAGTCTTTTCCCTTAAAGCTTATAAGGCTCTTTTCAAAAACCCCTCTGCAATACTAAACAGTGTTATTACAGCGTCTCTTTCTTCTGTTTTCGGTACAATATGCGCACTGTCCGTATGCTACTACATAGTAAACGGCAGAAGCGCCTTTGGCAGAAGAATTGCATCCTTTTCAGTGCTGCTTCCCCTTGCGGTCAGCTCAATTATCCTTGGCCTGGGATACTTCATGATCTCTAACGCCTTCAGAAGCATACCTCCCCTGCTGGTTCTTGTTCCGGTCCACAGCATAATCATAATGCCCTTTGCAGTCAGAACAATTCTTCCCGCTTACAGAAGCGTTCCCGTTGCACTTACAGAAGATGCACTGACTCTGGGTGCCGGAGACTTCAGGATATTTGTCTCCGTTCACCTGCCTTTCATGGGAAGGGCCGTGGCATCTTCTCTGGCCTTTGGTTTTGCAATAAGCATAGGAGAACTCAACAGCGCAGTTCTTCTGGGCTTCTCATCATTCCCCACAATACCCACGCAGATCTATGCTTTGATAGGAAGTTACAACTACCAGGGAGCCTGCGCCATGGGTACGCTGCTGATAATAATCTGTTTTCTTGCTTTTTCATTCAAAAGCGAAGATCAGTCGTAATTGCCGCTTCTGATCTTCTCAATCTCATCACGAAGGACCGCGGCTCTCTCAAACTCAAGGTCTTTTGCAGCCTGAAGCATCTGGCGCTCAAGCTCCTTTATAAGTTTCTTCCTCTGGTTTGAATCAAGTATGTTGTATCCTGCCTTCAGAATCTTCAGATCCTGCTTCTGGTTCTCAACCTGATCCTCATGCTCGCGCTCAAGAATATCCTCAACCGCCTTGGTAATTGTTTTGGGAGTAATGCCGTGCTCATTGTTGTAGCGGATCTGGACTGCACGCCTTGCGGAGGTTTCCTCAATGGCCTCACGCATGGCATCGCTCATGCGGTCCGCGTACATGATTACGCGGCCTTCCGCGTTTCTGGCCGCTCTTCCTGCCGTCTGGATAAGGGATGTGGTGCTTCTGAGAAAACCTATCTTATCCGCATCCAGAATGGCCACAAGGGCAACTTCCGGAAGGTCCAGCCCCTCTCTGAGAAGGTTAATTCCCACAAGAACGTCAAAGTTGCCGGCTCTCAGGTCCCTGAGAATCTCAACCCTCTCAATGGTCTCAATCTCAGAGTGCAGGTAGCGCACCCTGACATTGCGTGAGGCAAAGAACTGGGCAATATCCTCAGCCATGCGTTTTGTTAGGGTTGTAACAAGCACCCTCTCACCCTTTTGAGTGCACTTTTTAATCTCACCGTACAGGTCCTCTATCTGCCCCTCGGTGGGCCTTACGTCAATCTCCGGGTCCAAAAGGCCGGTGGGCCTGATAACCTGCTGCACAATGCGTGCGGAAAGCTGCTTTTCAAGCTTTCCCGGCGTTGCCGAAACAAAGATTCTCTGGCCCGCCACATGGTCAAACTCATCATACTTGAGCGGTCTGTTGTCCAGGGCAGACGGCAGTCTGAAGCCGTACTGGACAAGGTTGGCCTTTCTGGAGTGGTCTCCCTCATACATGGCTCCCAGCTGCGGAATTGTAACGTGGCTTTCATCTATGAATGTGAGAAAGTCCGGCTGGAAGTAGTCCAGAAGCACGGCCGGGCGCTCTCCGGGTTTTCTGTCTGAAAGAGGTCTTGAGTAGTTCTCAATTCCCGGGCAGTAGCCAATTTCCTGAAGCATCTCAAGGTCATACTCAACACGGGTCTTTATTCTCTCGGCCTCAACCGGGCGGCCCGTGTTGGTAAACAGCTCATACTGCTCCTCCATCTCGGATCTAATCTTCTCAAGGGCGGATAAAACCTGCTCTTTGGGCATTACGAACTGCTTGGCCGGATACAGTGTAATTGTTTCCTGTACATTGAGTTTTTCTCCGGAAACAGGGTCAAACCACTGAATCTTTGAGACCGTGTCCCAGTCCAGCGTTATTCTTACCGCGCTTTCAAGATAAGGAGGCCAGATGTCTATTATGTCACCGTGAACACGGAATGTACCGTGGTCCAGGATAACGTCGTTTCTCTCATACTGCATTCTGGAAAGCTGCTCAAGCTCAACTGCATGGTCAAAGTACATTCCGGTGCGCAGCACGTGGGTCATGTCCCTCAGTGAGACGGGGTTGGCAAGGGAGAATATGCAGGAGACCGTGGCAACCACAATTACATCACGCCTTTCCATGAGGCTGAAGGCCGCAGAAAGGCGCATGCGGTCAATCTCCGCGTTCACGTCCGCATCTTTTTCAATGTAAAGGTCCTTGCCCGGGACGTAAGCTTCCGGCTGGTAGTAGTCATAGGTTGAGACAAAGTATTCAACCCTGTTTTCAGGGAAAAAGCTCTTGAATTCCCTGAAAAGCTGGGCTGCAAGTGTCTTGTTGTGGGACAGAATCAGCGTGGGACGCTGGACCTTCTCAATGATCTTTGCCATTGTGTAGGTCTTTCCGCTTCCGGTAACGCCCTTGAGGGTCTGAAAGCGGTCTCCCTTCAGAACTCCTTCAGACAGAGCGTCTATGGCCTGCTGCTGGTCTCCGGATGTTTCAAACGGGGCGTGGACCACAAAGGGCTTGTCCGTCCACTGCACGCTGCCGTGGACGTTGGAGACCATTTCACCGCCCCATGAGGAATCCAGTTTTATGCTGTCTTCTTTTTTACCTGTTGATCCAGCCCACATTTTCAGATGTTCTCTCTACCAGCTCCACCTTCATCTGAACAGTGTTGCCGTTTCTGTTTACTTCCACCAGAACCTTGTCTCCGGGCCTTGTGTTGCTCAGGGCATTGAACAGGTCAGTGTACTCGGCCACGTCAACTCCGTTGACCTTGGTTATGACATCGCCGCCAAGGTAGATTACGGACTTTCCGTAGATTACCTGGCTTGTTCCGCCCCTCAGGCCTGCGGCCATGGCTTTTCCGTTGGGGACAACCTGGCTGACAAGTATGCCCTTGTTCACCTTAAGACCGGCGTATTCAACTATCTGGGCGCTAAGCTGGACCGGCACTATGTCTATCCAGCCTTTGTTGACCTTGCCGTACCTGATGAGGTCCTGGACTGAGCTCTGGGCCGTGTCCGAGGCTATGGCAAAGTTCATTCCCTGGCTTGAGCCTATGGACGAGTAAATCTCGGCACAGACTCCAATTACCTGACCCTTTGAGTTCAGAAGCGGTCCTCCGGAGTTGCCGGGGTTGATCTGGGCGTCAGTCTGGATCATGCCCAGCATTATGTGTCCGCCTGAATCCCTCAGGGGTCTTGAGAGACCCGATATTATTCCGGCAGAAAGGGTTCTTGCATAGCCGAATGGGTTACCCACGGCCAGTACTTTCTGACCTACCGCCAGGCTTGAGGAAGATGCGAACGTAAGGTATTCAAATGATGTTCCGTCAGTTGCGTCTATCTTGAGGACCGCTATGTCGTTCTCTTCATCCACACCCTTGAGAGTTGCGTCATAACTCTTTCCGTCTGCTGTAGTTACAGATATATATTTTGCACCGCTCACAACGTGGTTGTTGGTGCAGATGTAGCCGTCTGCAGTGACAAAGAAGCCAGATCCGGTGCCGTTTGTGACATCCACGCTTGAGATGGAAGAGACGTTTACGTCAGAGGATGCGTTTATGTAAACAACCGCGTTGCTGCAGGACTCAAAGACGGACATGTTCTGCAGTTCATCCGCGCTGTATGTCCAGGATGCAGTGTCTCCCTTGAAGAGGGTAACACCCTCATCTCCGTAGTAGATGTTGTTCACCGGTACTCCGGCCATCTCCAGAAGGCCGCGCTCACCGGAGACCTTGATTACGTCCTCAAGGGCCTGCTTGAGCTCATTCTGCCTTCTTCTGCTCTCTATGGATTTTGTCCAGCGGTAGAGCACAAGGCCCACCGCAACAACTGCTATGATAAGTACTGCGAGAATAATCAGTTTAAGCGTTTTTCTGTTTACGGAAGACATGTCAGAATCCTACAATCATTGAAGGTGTTTTTCAACAGGGCAGCTGCAGCGTCTTCTCCCTTTTCCAACGCTTTGTCATATATTGTGCAGACCTTTGCAGCGCCGCTGAAATGAGGGGCGGCTTCCACAAGTATGTTTTTGCAGAATGGTTTGATCCGGCGCGCGGTGTTTTCATCTGCAATTACTATTTCACTTCTTGAGGCCCACTGTTTCTGAGTCTCTTCCTCCAGCTTCTGCGCCGTAAGGTCAAGGCAGACGGCAAGGGCCCTGTCACTTACAGCCTCCCATACTGCATTTCTCACTTTTTCCGATGTGAAGGCAATTGAGTTTGGAAGCACTACTCTGGCATCCGTGTTCAACCGCAGCGCCTCTTTGAGCCTCTGCGCATCTATTGAGAATATGCAGGAATCCTGTACGGCAGTGCCTTCCGGGCCTTCCACACAGGTGGGTTTTGCATCATTGCAGAAGGATGGCTCAAAAAATATGCAGTTATCGATCAGGTACTCCAGTACCCTGATCCCGTCTGCGTCCGATGAGACCGCTCCGGCAAACATTGCGCTGCCTCCCAGGGCTGAGATCCGAAGGCAGTTTTCAACCGCCGTGCCGCAGACTGCGTTGTCCTTTATGTATGCTTCTCCGATTGAAACTATCATGCCTAAATTATACAATATCCGAAATATAAACCAAAGGGTCCCTTTGAAAGGACATTCGGAGGAAAAATGGAAAACACAACCAACACACCGCTTAACTTCATTGAGAAAATCATTGAAGACGATCTTGCAAACGGAAGAGTTCCCGACAACACAATAGTAACAAGATTCCCGCCGGAGCCCAACGGCTACCTTCACATAGGCCACATTAAGAGCATCTGCCTCAACTTCGGCCTTGCGCAGAAGTACGGCGGAAGATGCCACCTCAGGCTTGACGACACCAACCCCGCCAAGGAGGACATGGAGTACATTGATTCCATTAAGTCCGACATAAGATGGCTTGGCTTTGACTGGGGTAATTATGAGTACTACGCCTCGGACTACTACGACCGGCTCTACGAAATTGCCGTTGACCTGATTAAAAAGGGCATGGCTTACGTGGACAGCCAGAGTCCCGAGGAAGTGCGCAAGAACCGCGGCACTCTGACGGAGCCCGGTGTGAACAGTCCGGACAGGGACCGCAGCATTGAGGAGAACCTCAGGCTGTTTGAGGAAATGAGAGAGGGCAAGTATCAGGAGGGGCAGTTCCTCCTCAGGGCAAAGCTTGACATGGCAAGTCCCAACATCAACATGAGAGACCCCGCACTGTACAGAATCAAGTACGCAGAGCATCCCAGAACGGGCAACAAGTGGTGCATCTACCCCATGTATGACTTCACCC
>CAMZGJ010000011.1 GCA_947306375.1 uncultured Spirochaetales bacterium | reverse complement strand
AAATGACAGGCTGGAGTGTGACATCCGGACCATAGAGGAAACTGTGAACATGGCCGAGAAGGTCCATGCCTTCTGTCTTGACCACGGTATGGACAGTTCCTCTGCTATGCACGCAGAGTTATGCCTTGAGGAGATGGTCTCAAACGTTGTCCTTCACGGCTTTACTAAGGACAACAAGAGTCATATTGTGCAGGTCCGGGCCATTTACAGTGAGGATTCCCTGGTTCTCAGAATCAAGGATGACTGCGTGCATTTCAATCCCATTGAGCGTGTTCAGAAGAGAAACAATTCAAAGGATCCGATGAAAGACCTGGGAATCCGTATGGTCATGAAAATGGCAAAAGAGGTTACCTACCAGAGTCTTGTGGGGCTTAATGTCCTGACAATCAGGCTTTGATTTTTTCCCCTACGGATTTGGCTATTATAAGATTTGCAGAAACATCTCCCAGCACGTTCAGTGTTGTGAAGGCCATGTCCAGAAGCCTGTAGAAGCCTCCTATGAGAGCCATTACATCAAACGGCAGGCCGAAGATTGAGAGGAAAGATGCTCCCAGTATTACTCCGCCTCCGGGAATTCCGGGGGCTGCCATGTTTATGAGCGTGGCAACTGCAACCATCAGAACTATTGTTCCCAGACTGAGGTGGAGGTTGTAGATATCGGCCGTGAAAACGGCCAGACAGCAGAAGGAGCAGGCTCCGCCGCACATGTTGATTGTGCAGCCCAGTGGGAGTGTGAAGGCGGAGATTTCAGAGGGGGCGCCCAGGTCATTGACGCTGACGTTGATTGTGGTGGGCAGCGTGGCCGCAGAGGACGTTGTGGAGAGGGTGACAAGCGAGATTTTGCCGCAGGCTCTGATGAAACGGGCCGGGCTCATTCCGGTAATGAGGCAGGTGGGCAGGACCATGACGGTGAAGTAGACGGCAATGCAGCAGGCCCAGCAGCAGAAGATGTACCTGGCCAGGGAGCTGAATATTCCGCCTCCGTAGACAGCGGTGGAGTAAGCCATGAGAGACATTACGCCCAGGGGCGATAATTCCATGAAGTACCCCAGCATTCTGAAAAAGGCCTCCGAGAGGCTGTTCATGAAGTCAATGATTATTCTGCCTTTTTCCCTGATTGAGAGCACCGCAACGGCAAATATGACGGTAAAGAGGATTACCGGCAGTGTGCTTCCGTCCGCCAGGGCCTTGAATATGTTGGAGGGGACTATGGTGTTGAAAAAGCCTGAAACGGTGGTATTTGCAAGGGCGGAGTCAAAAACCACGTCTTTTGCCAGTACCATGCCGCGTCCGGGACGCAGCAGAAAGACAATGATAAGAGAGACCGCGCTGCTGGATGCAAACAACAGAACGTAAAGACCCACTGTGCGCAGACCTATTTTCCTCAAGAGGGCCGTGTCCTTTATGTTAGCAATTCCGCAGAAGACGGCGCAGATGACTATGGGAATAATCATCAGTTTTATCAGGTTCAGGTAAATGTCTCCCACAACCTTTGTTGCCGTGCTGAAAGACGGGGCCGCAAGGCCAAGGATTATTCCCAGCACAAAACCTGCGGCAACTCTGATGAAAAGGTTCTTCCTGTCAAAAAAATTCTTAATCATTTTGCTCCTTCGGCTACAAGCAGCTCCAGCACATCATAGGTCACGGAGCGGGCCTTGTTGTAGGTCACAACACCGTTTTTATCCAGAACAATTGTTATGGGCAGCATTATGGAGTCTTCAAGATTGTCCGTAACGCATTTTACATCCGTGTATGAAACGGGCATTTTGAAGTCAAAGTCCTTCAAAAAGGCCTGAACGTCATCCGTCACAAGGTCAGAGTGGACTGCAATAACGCTCACTCTGTCTCCGTGCTCATTGTACAGTTTTTCAAAATAGGGCAGTTCCTTCACGCAGGGGTTGCACCATGTGGCCCAGATATTTATCACAACAACCTTGCCCCTGTGGTCCGACAGCCTGTATGTGCTGCCGTCAGCACACTTAAGTTCAAAATCCGGAAACATCTGTCCGGGGGCGCTTCCCGTGGCAGCGGACGGTATATCCCCGGCAACCTGAACGGGTGACGGAGGTGTATTCTTCCCGGGAGTGCTGTAGATGAAGTTGTAGTAAACAAGGGCTCCTGCAAGAAGTATTACCGCTGCAGCTGCGGCAATCTTTTTGCCCCCGCGCTTTTTTGAGGCAAAGCTTATGGCTTTGGCCGGACACACATTAATGCACTTTCCGCAGTGAATGCACTCGTGGTCTCCCACGTGCCTTATGTCCATTTTGCATTCACGCACGCAGGCTCCGCAGTTTATGCACTTTTTATCATCAACTCTTACTCCCCACACTGCAATGCGTGTCATGAGGCCGTAGATTGCCCCCAGGGGGCAGACAAAGCGGCAGAAGGGTCTGAAGAGGAACATTGATGCTGTTATTACAGCCACAAGGATTATGAACTTGCGTGTGAATAAAAGACCCAGCATGCCCAGTTTTTCCGCATTGGCCGGGTTGGCAAGAAGGCCAATGGCTCCCTCGGCTGTTCCTGCGGGGCAGATGAACTTGCAGAAGGCCGGGAAAGGCAGTCTGCTGAAGGCGTAGATTGCCGGAATCAGTATTACAAAGACGGCAAGAATTACATATTTCAGGTAGCTCAGAATTCTGGTTACCCTGTTTTTCCTTATCTTGGGAACCGGGACATGAAACAAAAGCTCCTGGGCAAGTCCCACGGGGCAGGCCCAGCCGCAGATCATCCTTCCCAGCGCAAGGCCGAACAGAAGGAGCGTTCCCACTATGTAGAATGCCGGTCTGCTTGCAGAGGCCGAGATTGCGTTCTGCAGTGCTCCCAGCGGACAGGCTCCCACGGCACCGGGGCATGAATAGCAATTCAGTCCGGGTACGCAGACAGCCTTGGTTATTCCCTGATAGATTTCCCCCTCCGCAAATCCCTTGAGATGAGCATTGTAGAGCAGGGCGGAGTAGAGCTGGACAAGTCTTCTTTTTGAGGGGCCGTGGTTCTGCCACCATGTTCTGATTGCACCTGCCATATCAGCCCAGCCCTATGCACTCGGTGCATATATTCACGGCCTTTACAAGGACATCCCTAAGGCCTCCGTTCAGTATTCCGAGCACCGTGAAAACAAGTGCAAGACCAAGAAGTGCGTACCTGAGCCAAAGCGGCCCGTACACCGGAACCCCGTCATTTTTTCCGTCCGTTTTTTTCTCCTCCTCTCTGCCGTGCAGTTTGAAAACACAGTTTGCAATCAGCGCTATAAACCAGGAGGCAAGGAAGGGGCGGATGATTCTGAAGCGTGAGGATATGGCATCAGGGGTGTAGATATCGGCATCTGCACGCAATCTGCGTGCCTGTATGCCGTCTCTGTATATGTCTATGGCGCAGGCTGCAAAGAGCAGGGCCAGGGTAAGAGTCAGAATGATAAGAACCGCGTTTGCTGCTTTTTTTGCCATTTCAACGTTCAGTTTTTAGTCACCGTGAGGGTGTATTCACTGCTTTTCCTCTCAGTGTAGTATTCTGCGTTTCTGTCAAAGGAATAGCCTTTTGGAACCTTTATTATCTGCATGTGGTAGTTGTAGGGCTCTCCGGTGTACACCGCATAGCCGTCACTTCCGGAGAAGACGGGCCTGCAGGTTGTATCCGAGCAGAAGTTCACCGCAACTCCGGCAACAGGTGAACCGTACTGGTCCGTAAAGCGCACCCTGTACGTGCTCTGAGTTTCCTCAACAACGTTGTCCGCTGAGGAGGCTGAGGAGTCTGTGAAAGGAACAATTTCCCATTTGAAATCCGGGTCATAGTACCTGACCGCCTCAAACAGGGCCTGTGCGGTTTGCTCATCTGCAAAATAGACATAACCTGCGGTGCTGTCCGTTACGTAAACCTGGGCACATGATACTGCAACAAAGGCTCCTATCCCTTCTTCCGTCTCAAGAGTGACTGTGTAGCCTTTGCCATCTGTTCTGAATTCACTGAGAGTTTCCGGAGTGTCAAAGGTGGACAGGGTGTAGATCATGTCCGGATCCATTGCCTCGGTGATTGTAATTCTTGCGTTTACCTTGTCTGAATTGATGATTATGTATTCCATTCCCGTTCCGAAGATTTCCTCCAGAATGGAGGAGTCTCCGGCAAAGTTTATCTTCTGTATTTCTCCGGAAAGAAATTCTATTGCAAAGTCATCTGCAACGGGAACTGAGGGCATTTTGGACAGAGCCTGTCTTGCGCTGTAGCCGGATTTAACTGCCACATTTGAGATGCGCACATAGCAGTCCCCCTCGTATGAGTGGTTGTTGCAGAAGGAGAATGCAATCTCATGTCTGCCGGTGGGAAGGCTTATTGCATAAGAGGTTCTGTCCCGCACGCTTCCCACGCGTTTTACCGGGTTGCCGTCAACACTCAGCTCAAAGAAGGTATAATTCTGACCGGATGCGCCGTTGATCTCATAGTCAAAGGTAAGAACCCCGCCTATGGGCACGGTTACGTCCGCAAGCACGGCGGAAACCGTTCCGGGAAAAGCTGCGTTTGACGAAACAAGGCCGGTTCTTCCGTTTTGGGAGAAAACAGCAAAGGGAAGGACGTTTGCATCTTCTGAATTTCTGAAAACAATGCCGGAGCCCTTCAGGCATGCGGCTTTTGAAAGCTCTTCAGAGGAAAAGCGCGGAAGCTTTTCAATTCCAAGTGTTCTGAAGTTCTCAAGAATCTTTGTGGTAGGGTAGTTTTCTCTGAAGAAGTAGGTGAAAATTCTTTCAAACAGGGCGGGTGAGGGAATGGAGCCTGCATGAATCCATGCCATGTTGCCGAACCTGTCTATGATAAAGGATGAGGGAAGGCCCTCTGATGCGTATTTTGTGAAAAGGCGCTCATCGTCACGCGCCATTGCAAGATGAAGACCTTTTTCCTCTGCATAGGCTCTTATGTCTTCATCAGTGTCATTGGGATCCGGTGTAACGGCAATTACCGCAACACGATCGGAGTATTTGTCCCAGGCACTCTGGAGTGCGGGGAACTCAACCTCACACCATCCGCACCAGGTTGCCCAGTTGTTCACAAAAACAAGGTCATGGGTCTTAAGCTGCTCTGAAAGCCGGAATGTTCCTCCGTCAACGGTCCTTATTGTAAAATCTTTGAACGGTTTTCCCAGATCCGATTTAATATCGGCGGCAAAGGCTGAGGCAAGAACCGCAGCAATGAGAATTGAACACAGTAATGCCTTGCGCATGAACAGTCTCCTTTCTTTTCAATTATATATCTTTTGAACGGGAGCGTTAAGCACGGGCGGAAGGCTTGAATAATAATCATCTGAAAGATAATGTATGCCTGATGAACAGACGGGACTCAATTTACAACAATCAGATAACCGAAGGGGTAATCTGGAAACAGCTCCTTGCCTTCTTTTTCCCCATAGTCCTGGGTACGCTTTTCCAGCAGCTGTACAATACGGCAGATGCAATAATAGTGGGCCAGCTTCTGGGAAAAGAGGCTCTTGCCGCCGTGGGCGGAGGAACCGGTACGGCCATAAGCCTTCTCATAGGTTTCTTCACCGGTCTTGCAAGCGGGGCCACCGTCATCATCTCCCAGTACTACGGCGCAAGGGACGAGGAACGCGTGAGACTTTCCGTCCACAATGCGGTTGCCATAGCCCTGTACGGCGGAATAGCCGTCTCGGTTGCCGGATACTTCACCGCAGAGCCCCTTCTGCGCCTCATAAAGACTCCGGATGACATTATTCTCCTGGCAGCCAGATACATGAGAATCTACTTTGCCGGCGGAATACTCATTGTTATGTACAACATGGGAAGCGGTATTTTCAGAGCCTTTGGGGACAGCAGGAGTCCCCTGATGTTCCTCATAGCAGGCTGTATTGCAAACATTGTTCTGGACATACTGTTTGTGGGTGTTCTTAAAATGGATGTTGAGGGTGCCGCATATGCCACCGTGCTCAGCCAGGCGGTTTCCCTGTTCATGGTTGTGCTCAAACTCAGAAAAAGGGATGACTGCTGCCGTCTGGAGTACAGAAGAATCCGAACCGACAAGGTAATGCTTCAGAAGACAATAGCAATAGGACTTCCCGCCGGAATACAGAGCACCATGTACACAATCTCAAACCTGATAATCCAGGCCAACATAAACGGATTCGGAACGGATGCCGCTGCGGCATGGGCCGCATACGGCAAGCTGGACAGCTTCTTCTGGATGATAATAAGCGCCTTCGGAATTGCCATTACCACATTTGTGGGACAGAACTACGGAGCCGGTCTTATAGACCGTGCCAGAAGCGGGGTGCGTGAGTGTCTTGTGCTTTCTGTAGTCTTTACAGCAGTTCTTGAGGCCGTTTACATAGGTTTTGGCCGTTACGGCTTCATGCTCTTCACCCATGATGAGAATGTTATAGAGACTGGCTGCGTCATGCTCAACGCAATTGCCCCGTATTTCTTCACCTTCATCTGCGTGGAGATTCTCAGCGGAGCCATAAGGGGAACGGGAAAGTCCCTTCTTCCCACGTTGTTCTCAGTATTCGGAATCTGCGGCCTGAGGATGCTCTGGCTTGCGGCCGTGTCACCGTCAATCGGAACTATTACGGGTGTTGTGGCCTGTTATCCGGTAACCTGGACGTTCACCTCACTTCTCTTTGTGGTTTACTACCTTGCCGGCGATATCTACGGCACGCGTAAGGGAAGAATGCAGTGAATCAGGTTCTCCCGTCAGCTCAGGCACGTGAACTCTGCATCAAGTGGATGGAAAGCCTTGAAAAGGGCGGACCTGAAGAGGGCTGCATGCTTGGAATTCTGGTCTGTACCGACAAAACCGTTCTCAGGGCTTTTTCAGGTCTTCATGCCTCTCTCATGGACCGTCAAGGCTATGTTCCGCCCTGTTTCAATGCAGAACAATTCAGAAAAATATCCGCCCAAAGCACAACGGATGCGGATTATTCAAAAAAGATATGGAAAGAACTGCTGGGGCTCTATGAGTTCTGCTGTTTTGACGGAACAACCGTAAGGCTTGAGGACATTTTCCCGGATGCCCCGTCCGGCACGGGAGACTGCTGTGCCCCGCGTCTTCTCAGTTACTGCTACTCAGCGGGCAAAAAACCGCTTTCAATGGCGGAGTTTTACTGGGGAGACGGGCATTTTGAGCGAGGATCCTTCCACACTCCCTGTGATTCAAGATGCAAGCCCATATTGAAACATATTCTTGGGCTGGACATTGTTTATCAGGATGAGAGCATAGTTGTTGTGAACAAACCCCACGGTCTTCTTTCAATAGAGGGAAAGACTGAGAAGGACTGTGTTGCCTCAAGGGTCAGAAACCTCTTTCCGACCTGTATTCAGCAGCCCTGCATCCACAGGCTTGACCAGGCTACTTCCGGCCTCATGGTCCTGGGCCTGACAGACCGTGCGCACGATACTCTCTCCGCATCCTTTGAAAAGAGGGAGGTGGAAAAGGAGTACACCGCCCTGGTTGACGGTGTTCTCACGGAGAAAGAGGGTGAGATTGACTTGAGCATAAGGGCGGACATTGAAAACAGGCCGTACCAGATTCCTGACCCGGTACTCGGAAAGAGAGCCGTAACAAGTTGGAAAAGAATAAGGGTTGAGAAGTTCGGAGACCGCTTTGTCACAAGGGTGCTTTTCAGACCCCTTACAGGAAGAACACACCAGATTCGCGTGCACAGCGCCTTTGGTCTGGGAATGCCGGTTCTTCATGACAGGCTCTACGGAGGGGAAGAAGAGCGCAATACAACGGAGAGGCTCTGTCTGTGCGCTTCAAAACTTGTTTTTAAGCATCCTGAGACCGGAAAACTGATGAGTTTTGAAATTGAGAGTACCTTCTGAAGGGTGTTCATTTCCTCCGTTTTTTATTATATTTGTCGCGGAGTTAGAAAATGAAAAACCAAAAGACACCCATCACACTGCTCTGCGGATATCTGGGAGCAGGAAAAACCACACTTCTTAACCGCGTTCTGACAAACCAGCAGGGCTACAAAGTGGCCGTAATAGTCAATGACATAGGGGAGATCAACGTAGATGCATCCCTTATTGCCAAAGGCGGCAACATTACCGATACAAGCGACATCGTGCCCCTTACAAACGGCTGTATCTGCTGCACCCTCAAAAGCCAGCTTGCGGAAAACATTGAAAAGCTTATTTCCACCGGCCTGTATGACTACATCCTCATTGAGGCCTCCGGTGTCTGTGAGCCCATGCCCATAGCCCAGGAACTTGAGCTGATTCAGAACGGAAAACTGGACAACGTTGTGGGTGTTGTGGATGCCTCAAGGCTTGTTGATGAGTTTGCAGGTGGAGACAACCTGCTCAAAAAGGAGAGCATTGAGGAAGAGGACATTGAGAGCCTTCTTATCCAGCAGATAGAGTTCTGCTCCACACTGGTTCTGAACAAGACTGACCTTGTGACGGAGTCAGACCTTGTGAAACTGCGCAAGGTAATCAATGCACTGCATCCGGGTGTCAGAATTATTGAAACACATCACGGAGACGTTCCTGTCTCCGATATCCTTGCCACATCTTCTTTTGACTTTGACGCAGTATACGGCGCAGCCGGCTGGTGCAAGGCCCTTGAGGAGGGTGAGCTTGACGGCCATCATGACGAAGATGATGACGATGATGACAATGAAGAAGAACATGAACATCACCATCATGAGCATGAGCACGAGCATCACCATCATGAGCACAAACATGAGGGTGAGAGTGAGGATGAGTACGGAATAGGAACCTTCATCTGGTACAGGAGAACACCGCTTAGCAGGCGCAAGTTCGCACGTTTTGTAAATGACAGCTGGCCGCGCGACATTATCAGGTGCAAGGGCCTTGCCTGGTTTGCTGACGAGTATGATATGGCCTACGTGTTTGAAACCAGCGGTCGTCAGGTTCTCTGCGGTCCTTACGGAAAGTGGCTTGCCTCAGCTCCAAAGAATGAGATTGACAAGTTCCTTTCCGAGAACGAACAGGCCCGCAAGGACTGGGATGAGAATCTGGGGGACAGAATGGTCCGCCTGTGCATAATAGGTAAGAACCTGAACAGGAAGGAAATTGAGGAGAAACTGGATCAGTGCCTTGTTGGCCGCTGATCAGCGCGCTTTCCTCCTGTTGTTTATAACGGCCGCCCTCTTTATCTTGGCGGTAGGGGTCCTTTCAAACGGAGTTTCCTGAATCTCGGCTTTGCTGATTCTGGAAGTGGACGGAAGCTTTTTGTTCACCGCTTCACGCAGCTCCTGAATATATGAAAGGGCCCTTTCTTTTGCCTCTGTGGCTGTGATTTTCAGGGAGGAGGCAAGTTCCTCAATATTCAGTTTTATCAGAGCCACAAGGTTTCCGTCCTCAGGGATAATAAGGCTTTCCTCAACAAAGTCCATGCGGTTGAGCATGCTTTCAATAGCCTCGGGGAAGATATTTTCTCCGGAGGAGGTGAGAATCATCTCCTTAATCCTGCCGTTGAGAACAAGACGGTTGTCCTTTGTGAAATAACCGGTGTCTCCCGTGCTCATCCAGCCGTCTTCTGAAAGCACCTGAGCAGTAAGTTCGGGGTTTTTGTAATAGCCCTTCATGACGGACGGGCTTCTGACAATTATTTCATTGGTCCTGGGTTCAATTTTAACTTCAACGCCCTTTACCGCCGGCCCAAGGGAACCCGGGCTCTGGTAGGACGGGCCGCAGCCTGCAATCATGGGGCTTGTCTCCGTCATGCCGTATCCCAGGGCGTAGGGGAAGCGGGCCTTGTGAAGGAAGGTCTCAACCTCAAGATCCAGCGGAGCTCCGCCCACGCCGAAGAACCGTATGGAGCCGCCGAAGGTGGCTCTGAGTTTCCTTCATATGGGTCTGTATACAAATGCCCTGACAACGGGAATTCTGAGCATTCTGCCTGCCTTTGTGCCGGCCTTGATTTTTGGCGCTACTGCCTTGTTGTAGACCTTTTCAATGAGCATGGGAACTGTTAGGCAGATGTGGGGCCTTACCTCGCTGAAGGCCTTCAGAAGCTGGGTAACGGCCAGAGGACGTGCAAAGTAGGTTATGTGGCAGCCCGGAATCATTACAAGCAGAAGTCCTACGGTGAATTCATATACATGGGCCATGGGAAGGATTGAAAACACTCTCCACCCCCTGCGTATGCGGATAAATGGCTCAACGCAGGCCTCTGCATTCCAGAGCAGGTTCCTGTGGGTAAGCATGACGCCCTTGGGCTCTCCGGTGGTTCCGCTTGTATAGATAATTGAGGCAACATCATGGCAGTCCGGTATTCTTCTTTCAATCTCCTCCGAGTAGAAGGCGCTGAAGGGCATATGGCCGGCATCAGTGCCATCTGAAATGGCATGAAGGTCATCCAGTCTTATTACGGGAAGACCGAACCCTTCTATTTTATCTATATTGGCGGAGTTTGCAAAAACGGCCTTTGCATCACTGTGGCGGGCAATCTTCTCAACCTCCTCCTTTGAGAATGCCGGAAGGATTGAGACAACTGTCATGGCACAGTACGTTATGCCCAGATAGGCAAGGGCCCAGTTGGGACAGCTGTCCGCAAGAATTATAACCTTGTCTCCCTTATTCAGCCCAAGTTTTATCAGATATGAACCGATTGAACGTGCATAGCGGGGGAGTTCTGCATAGCTTACGTGGGAATCCGGATCCCCGTACTTTGAGAAAGCCGTCAAATCTCCGTATTTTGCAGCAAGGGCATCTGTGAATGTTCGCATTGTTTCTTTGTCACTGATTCTGACTCTTTCCATCTTGTTCTCCGTTTTTTGACATAGTTTTAAATTGTGTCAAAATAAAAAGTATCAGTAATCATATTAGGGTGTCAACGGAACGCAATAAATGGTAAAATCTCACTATCATGGGATATGGTGAACAAATACTACATTACGCACGCAGAATGTATGACGAGGGACTTGTTGCCGCAACAAGCGGAAACATAAGCGTCCGCCTTGAGGACAGACCTGACTGCTTTGCAATAACACCAAGCTCGGAAAGCTACCTCACAATGACACCGGACAGGATTGTTGTGATGAAGACTGACGGCACTGTGCTTCAGTGTCCGCCGGACGGAAAACCGTCTTCCGAGTGGCGTCTTCACGCGGAGCTTTACAAGGCAAAAGCAGATGTCATGGCCGTTGTTCACACTCATTCCCGTTATGCAACGGCCTTTGCGGTTGTGAGAAAGGGCATTCCCCTTATTCTCATTGAAATGCAGCCCTGGCTGGGAGGAGATGTGCCTGTAAGTGAATATGCACCCACAGGTTCACGGCAGCTGGGAATAAACGCTGCAAGGGACCTTGGAGACAGGGGAGGCTGCCTTCTTGCAAACCACGGGGTGGTTTCAGTGGGAAAGAGTCTTGAACAGGCCTATGTCAGGGCCTGTTACATAGAGGATGCTGCAAAGATCTACCATGCGGCTCTGAGCGTGGGTGAGCCTGTAGTCATACCCATGAACTGATTTCGGAGATACTTGCGGATATGTCAATTCTGTTTACGGACGCAAAGATAATTTCAACTGAAAACGGATGTTTCAAGGTGCTGGACAAAGCTTTCCTCGGAGTTGAGGGAAAGTACATAGACTACATAGGCACGCAGAGACCGGCAAAAAAATATGACGTTGAGAAGAGCATGTACAACCGCATACTCATGCCCGGACTTGTGAACTCCCATGCCCACAGCGCAATGAACCTTCTCAAGGGACTGGGAAGCGACCTTCCGCTTTCAGACTGGCTTCATACGGTCTGGCCTGTTGAGGACAGGATGGATGAAAAGGATCTGACTGCAGGAATGGAGATGGTAATTCTCGAAATGCTCTCAGGCGGTACAACATCCTTTTCTGACATGTACATGATGCCTGCAGTCACTCAGAAATGCATAGGACAGAGCGGAATCAAGGCTGACCTGACCCGTGTGGTAATGGGCGGAGACGAGAACACGGACTATGAGAGCTATGTCAACAGACTGGAGGCCCTTGAACTTTACAGAAACTTCAACGGAGCCTATGAGGACCGCCTCCACATAGACTGGAGCGTTCACGCAGAATACACAATCAACCATAAACTTGCCGCAAAATGGGCACAGGAGATACAGGGCATAGGCGGAAGGCTCCACATACACCTTTCTGAAACACGTCAGGAACATGAAGATTGCATAAAGCAGTATAAAATGACCCCCGCCCAGTGGTTTGACAGCCTTGGTTTTTTCAACATCCCCACCTACGCGGCCCACTGTGTTTGGGCCGGGGAAAAGGACATGGAGATATTCAGAGACAGGGGCGTTACAGTTGTCCATAACCCCACCAGCAACCTCAAACTGGGAAGCGGAATTGCCCCCGTGCCGGACATGTTGGAGAAGGGCATAAACGTTGCTCTGGGAACCGACGGATCGGCCAGCAACAACAACGTAAACATGTTTGAGGAGATGCACATTGCATCCATAATCCACAACGGAGCACGCTGCAACCCCACAATAATGAAACCCGCAACGGTACTTCACATGGCAACGCGCGCAGGCGCCCTGGCCCAGGGAAGAGCGGACACCGGATGCCTTGCACCCGGCTTCAGGGCCGACATAGTTGCCCTGAACGCCGATGCCCCGCACATGGTTCCGGACTGCGACACCCTTGCCCTTGTTACATACTCGGCCCAGGCCTCCGATGTCTGCATGACAATGGTTGACGGCAAAGTACTCTATGAAAACGGCAGCTACCTGACAATGGACAGGGAGCGCATCTTCCGTGACTTTGCCCGGTCCTGCGCCAGACTCTCATAGAAGACCATTGACAATTATTTTTATATACACAATCCTTTTCACGTTATGAAAGACAACTCTGAAAATGCTTCATTAAGTGAAAACAGACTGGGAGTTATGCCCGTGGGAAAGCTTCTCATGGCCATGTCATTGCCCACAATGCTTTCCATGCTCATACAGGCGCTGTACAACGTTGTTGACAGCATTTTTGTTTCACATTACAGCGAAAAGGCACTTACCGCAGTATCCCTGGCATTTCCCCTCCAGCTTCTCATGTTCTCCTTTGCAGTGGGAACAAGCGTGGGAATATGTTCCGTAATCTCCCGCCGTCTGGGAGAACGGGATGAGGAACGCGCCGCCATGAGTGCCGAAACCGGCTACATAATTGAGTTGTCCTTCATGGTTGTCTTCATCCTTATAGGACTGTTCGGTACCGGACCCTTTGTCAGGCTGTACACCGGTGATCCCGAGCTTGTTTCCATGACGGTCACATACCTGAGAATCTGTCTGTGTCTGTCCATGGGTGTTTTCCTGAACATATTCTGTGAGAAATCTCTTCAGGCAACCGGAGACACAATCCATCCCATGATTATCCAGGCAAGCGGTGCCATCTTCAATATAATCTTTGACCCCATCCTCATCTTCGGCTACCTGGGTTTCCCGGCAATGGGCGTAAGGGGTGCGGCACTTGCAACCGTTTTGCACTGCTTCTGGGAGTAATTTTCCTCAAGCGCAACAGATATCTGGGTGTCAGAATGCTTAAACCCAAGTTCAACCGGTCCTGTTTTTCAGACATTATGAAGGTTGGCCTTCCTGCAGTTGTAATGCAGGGCATAGGAACGGTAATGACAAGTTTCATCAATGCAATAGTCATTACCTACAACGTGCTTGCCACAACAGTCTTCGGAGTCTACTTTAAACTTCAGAGCTTTGTCTTCATGCCTGTTTTCGGCATGAACAGCGGCCTCCTTCCCATTCTGGGATACAATTACGGAGCCAAAAACAGGGAGAGGATGATGAAAGGCCTGAAGCTGGGCACCTTCTATGCCTTTCTCATCATGAGTCTGGGCGCCCTTGTTTTCAATTTGTTTCCGGACACGCTTTTGGGATTGTTCAATGCATCAGATGAGATGAAGGCAATAGGTGGGGTTGCGCTGAGAAGAATCTCCTGGTCCTTCCCGCTTGCTTCCGCCTCCATAATCCTGGGTTCACTGTTCCAGGCCTTGGGAGACGGATATCTGAGCATGATTGTCTCAATAGTCAGACAGATAGGCATCCTCATTCCAGCGGCATGGATTCTCGGAAAGCTTTTCGGTCTGGATGCAATCTGGCTTTCCTTCCTGATTGCAGAGGTTGCAGCCCTGATAATGAGTATTCTGTTCTATAAAAAGGAACTTAAGAAACTGTAATTATTCCAACGGTTATACGGCAGATAATCGGTATCAAACCGGTGTGTTTGGCATTAATTGATGTCAGTCTTTACCGGTTCCACTCTACGCCACCCTTCCTGAGTCCGCTTCTCTCTTCCTGACTCCTCACAATTCTACCCAAGTATTCCTGATCC
>CAMZGJ010000010.1 GCA_947306375.1 uncultured Spirochaetales bacterium | reverse complement strand
TGATTTCCGGGAATACGGGAATACCCTTGTTCTGGACATTGATTGCAGCCTCGATAATGGCTCTGACCTGCATCTTCAGAATTTCCGGATAGATGATTGCAAGACGGCAGCCTCTGAAACCGAGCATGGGGTTGAACTCATGCAGCTGTGCAACCTTCTTTGCAATGTCTTCAACGCTGATTCCAAGCTTGAGAGCAAGCTCATGACGTGTTGTGCTGTCATTGGGCAGGAACTCATGGAGCGGCGGGTCCAGAAGTCTGATTGTAGCCGGAAGACCCTTCAGTTCCTCGAACATAGCCTCAAAGTCAGATCTCTGCATGGGCAGAATCTCTGCAAGAGCATCTTCTCTCTCACGCAGGTTGTTTGCAAGAATCATCTTTCTCATGCTTATGATTCTCTGACCGCCGAAGAACATGTGCTCTGTTCTGCAAAGACCAATTCCCTCTGCTCCGAGCAGGACTGCCATGTGGGTATCCTGGGGAGTATCGGCATTGGTTCTGACTTCCATTGTCTTGATTTCGTTCACGAATTCCATGAACTTCTTGTAGTTCTGATAGAGGTTTGAATCCTCAGCCTTCATCTGGCCCTTGAGAACCTGAACAATCTCGGATTCCTTAACCTCAATCTTCTGTGCAAAAACATCGCCCGAGAAGCCGTCAATTGAAATGAAGTCACCTTCCTTAACTGTAATTCCGTTGACCTCAAACTCCTTCTTGGCAAGGTTTACAACAATCTCACCTGCACCGGAGACACACGGGCAACCCATACCTCTGGCAACAACGGCTGCGTGGCTGGTCATACCGCCGCGGCATGTAACAACACCCTTTGAAACGGCCATTCCGCCTATGTCTTCAGGAGAAGTCTCAGTTCTGACAAGAATTACGTCTCTTCCTTCCCTGGCCTTGTTCTCAGCTTCCTCAGCTGTGAAATAAACCTGACCGCAGGCGCCGCCGGGAGAAGCGTTAAGACCGTGTGTTACGGGCTTGATCTTGTTCTTCTTTATGAATTCCTGGTCAAGAACAGGGGCAAAGAGCTTGTTGAACTCTCCGGCAGGAACACGGGAAACGGCTGTCTTCTTGTCAATAAGACCTTCCTCAACCATTTCAACCTGAGATCTGAGCCATGAGAAGATGGTTCTCTTTCCGCTTCTTGTCTGGAGCATGAAGAGCTTTCCTTCCTGGATTGTGAACTCCATGTCCTGCATGTCGTGGTAGTGCTTCTCAAGAATCTCTCTGATATCACAGAGCTGCTTGTAGACTGCAGGGTTGACGTCACAGAGTGTCTGGATGGACTGAGGTGTTCTGATACCGGCAACAACGTCCTCTCCCTGTGCGTTCATGAGGTACTCACCGTAGAACTTGTTGTCACCTGTTCCGGGGTCACGCGTGAATGCAACACCGGTACCTGACGTCTCGCCCATGTTACCGAATACCATTGACTGGACGTTGACGGCTGTTCCAAGAAGTCCGCGGATGTCGTTCATCTGCCTGTACTTGATGGCTCTTTCATTGTTCCATGACTTGAAAACTGCGTCTATTGCCTTGAAAAGCTGCTCATAGGGGTCTGTGGGGAACTCTTCAGCAGTGTGGCGCTTGTAGATTCTCTTGTATCTCTTTACAAGGTTCTTGAGCATATCCGTAGTAAGCTCATAGTCCCATGTAATACCCTCTTCATCCTTTATGTCCTGGATAGCTTCCTCAAACTTTGCATGGGGAACGCCCATTACAACATCTCCGAACATCTGGATGAATCTTCTGTAGCTGTCCCATGCAAAACGCTCATTGTTGGTTTTCCTTGACATTGCCTCAACTGTGTCGGGATTGAGACCCAGGTTGAGGATTGTATCCATCATGCCGGGCATTGACTGAGCTGCACCGGAACGGACAGAAACAAGAAGAGGATTCTGTGTATCTCCGAGTTTTGCACCCATCAGATTCTCAAGCTGCTTGAGATTGAGAAGAACCTCGTCCTTCATTCCCTCGGGATATGCACCGTCGTTCTTTGAGAAGTAGTCACATGCTGCAGTGCTGATTGTGAATCCGGGAGGAACCGGAAGGCCTATGTTGGTCATCTCGGCAAGGTTTGCACCTTTTCCGCCGAGAACGTCCTTCATGCTGGATGTTCCTTCAGCCTTTCCGTTGCCGAAGAAATAAACCCATTTTGTTACGTTGTTAGCCATAAATGAAATCCTTTTTTGATTTGTTTAGTTACAAAGGAATTCTATCTTTATTTATATGGCGTAGTCAACTTGGATTATTCAGGCAATATAGGCCCTCAACTCACGTATTTCACTGCTCTGGCTGAAGGAATTGAGGACCTTTTTCTCTATTTGCCTGATTCTCTCCTTTGTTAGGCCGTAGATATCTCCCACTTCCTTCAGGCTGAGCGGTTTTGTGTCATGAAGACCGTATCTTCTGATAATGACGTTGCGCTCTCTTTCCGATAGAGAATCAAGGATTCTGTCTATTGACTCACTGAGGGATTTTTCAATTACCTCTGCCTCAGGTCCGGGAATGGGACTTTCAATGAAATCTCCGAATGTGTTGCCCTCTCCCTCTGCAAGGGGAGCATCAAGGCTTGTGACGTTTGAGGCATAACCAAGAAGCTCCTTCACATCCTCTTCAGACATGGAGCATTCCTTTGCAATATCCTCCAAAGAAACATCCTCACCGGAAGTCTCAAGTCTTGCCTTTGCAGCCTGAACCTGAAGAAAATCAGTATTCTTGTTCATGGGAAGTCTTATCATTCTGGACTTGTCCCCTATTGCCTTGAGAATGGACTGTCTGATCCACCATACTGCATAACTTATGAAGTGGTTCCCCGTTTCCGGCTCAAACTTGTCCAATGCGGTTATAAGACCAATATTGCCTTCTGAGATAAGGTCTTCAAGTGGAAGTCCCCTGTTCTGGTACTTCTTTGCAATGCTTACTACAAATCTGGAATTGGCTTCAAGAAGCCTTGCCCTTGCAGTCTCATCACCCTTTTTGGCCCTGAGAGCAAGTTCCATTTCCTCCTCCCTGCTGAGAAGGGGGATTCTGTTGATTTCATTTATATATGTGCTGATAACTGAGTTTTCTTTCATCATGCAATCATAGTAGCAAGTTGCATGCCAAGTTTATTATTTGTCTGTTAAATAAAGAATTATGATATTCAGGAAATTACGCAGATTATTACAAATCGGGTCATTATGACCCAAGTCTTTCCACAAGCCTCAAATCCGGGTCATTTTTACCCTTATGGTCTATGCAGACGGTACTGAAGAGGTTGCTTTGATTGAAAATATTGAATTTTCCAGAGTTCAGATAACACTCCATATCACTCCAGGCATCTTTTATACGGGTATAGACCTCATGAGCCTGCGTCAGATTGTCACAGTGTCCGGACATCTGCATTATCCATATGGTCATCTGGATTCTGTAGAAGCAGAGCCATTCGGGACTGCAGTCCTCATCATCCTCAATTGCCAGTATGAGATTGATGTATTTCTCAATTAAGCCGCATAAAGTGCTTTTCATGAGGCAAAGATAATAATAAATTCCCGAATCGTAAACCTTGCCGAAAAAAAAGTTTGAAGTTATATTTGCAGTGTTGATTAAAATTCAATTCTGAAGGAGCTAAATATCATGGATATCAGACCACTCGGAGAAAGAGTACTTGTCAAGGCCGAACAGGCTGAGGAAAAGACAGCCAGCGGACTTTTCATTCCCCAGACTTCACAGGAAAAGACACAGTTTGCAACTGTTGTTGCTGTAGGAGATGACGTAAAGACAGTCAAGAAGGGAGAGAAGATTCTCCATGACAAGTATTCAGGAACATCACTGAAGATGGACGGTGATGATTACCTTATCCTTGACATCAAGGATGTCCTTGCCGTTATCAAATAATATCGGGATTGAACAACAGTTCATCATGAGGGGCTGAAATGCAGATTTCAGCCCCTGTTTTTTTCAGTACAGGAAGTTCTCTATCTTGGAGGGAACGTTTTCAACGGTTGTCTCCGGATGATAGCTCTCCGGAAGGCTTGAAAGCATGAGGGCTCCGTACTGCTTGCTCACCACCCTGGAATCAAGAATAAGAACAATGCCGCGGTCTCTTGTGTGACGCATAAGCCTTCCGAATCCCTGTTTGAGCCTCAGCGTTGCATCCGGAAGTGAGAGGAAGAAAAAACTGCTCTTGCCCTCTTTCTCAAGAGCCTGGCTGCGTGCTTTGAATATGGGCTCATCCGGCATCTTGAACGGAAGTTTGGTAATTATTACCAGCCTCAGGGTGTCTCCGGGAGCATCAACGCCCTCCCAGAAGCTGGAAGTTGCAAACAGGACGCTGTCCCTGTCATCCCTGAATCTTGTCAGAAGGTCAAATCTGGAAGCCTCTCCCTGGAGCATTGAGTTAATTCCCAGCCAGTCCAGCATGGGCTTGAGATTGGCATATACGTTTTCCATAAGATGATAGCCTGTAAACAGGACAAGGGCACCTCCGCCGGAGGAAGAAACCGCATTGTAGATGTTGGTGCAAAGATACTCTGCATACTCATCTTCCCTGTCCTTGTTGTAGTCCGCTGCATCATAGGGAGTCAGAAGCATAAGGCGGTTCTTGTAGTCAAACGGTGAATCATATACCTTGCCCCTGAAACTCTTGTTCGGCGCCGGAAGCCCCACGGAGCGGCAGAAGTATCCGAAGTTGTCCTTCAGGTCCATTGTCGCGCTGGTACAGACAACGGAATCTATCTTGCTGAAAAGAGCATCCCTGAGAACAGGAGCAACGTCAAGAGGCGCCTTCATGAATGAGACCGTCTTTATGTCCCTTACGTTGTTCACCTCCAGATAGCGGATATCAGAGTCCCACTCTATCCAGTTCACAAACTCCTTAAGACAGTCCGTAATAAGACTGATTCTGGCGGCATGTACGGTAAGATCATCCCTTCTGTGCTCATCTTCCTCTGAAAGCTGGAGTTTTGCGGAAAAATCCGTAATCTGGCCCACAAGGCGTTTGCTGTTCTCTATAAGGTTCAGCGCCAGGGGACGCACATTGTTCAGAATCTTGGGCGCATTTGTCTGACTCAGAAGAAGATGTGACAGCCTGTTGACCTCCATGAAGGAAAGCATTGCACTGTTAAGTGTTTCGGAATCAGATGTAAGAAGCGCTATATCCGAGACAATGGCTGAGTACAGGTCCTTGTCAGGACAATAAGGAACAAGCTGGTCCAGAAGCCTTACTCCCCTGCCTTTGTGCCATTTTGAGTCATAAATCATGTCCAGCTGACGCCTGAGAACTCTTGAACTGTATTCAACCGTGAAAAGGTCTGTTGCATGACGCTCTATGTTGTGAGCCTCATCAATAATCAGATGGTTGAACGGAGGGAGTATGCAGTCTTCAGAGTAATCTATGTTTCCCTCAAGTCTTGTTGCACTGTCCGTGAACAGAAGGTGGTGGTTGCAGATTATTATTGATGCGTTTGACAGGTTCTTCTTGGCCTTGAAGTAGAAACAGTCCGAGAAGAAAGGACATTTGTTTCCCATGCACAGGTCTGACTCACTGCAGACTCTGCTCCAGAGCTGGGGATCAGGTTTTCCCTTAAGTTCGGTCCTCAGTCCCGTCGCAGTCTCTGATACAAACTCCTGTATACCCTGATACTCGGAAATTCCGGACCCGGCAAGAAGAGGAACTGAGGAAAGCTCCTCGTTAAGACGTCTGAGGCAAAGATAATTATTTCTTCCCACTGCAAGAGTTACATTACACTTCTTCCCAAAGAGGTCAAACAGTACGGGAATATCCTTCTCAAGAAGCTGCTGCTGGAGGTTTATTGTGGATGTTGCAATTACAGTTCTTCTGTCCTTGTCCTCAAAGGCATCCAGCATGGCAGGAACCAGGTAGGCATAACTCTTGCCCGTACCGGTTCCGGCCTCAACAGCCCATGTCTCGTTGTTCTCAAAACAGCTGAAGACGTTAAGGGCCATGCTCAGCTGGTCCTCACGGTACTCATAGTTCTCAAGATTTGAGCTGAGAAGACCGTCGGAGTCAAAGACGGAGTAGATATCCTGTTCAGTCATCAAGCTTTCTCTGTATTGTCTTGCGTCCCAGGCCAAGGACATCGGCGGTTTTGGTCTTGTTTCCCTTGCACCATGCAAGAGTTGCATTGATTATCTGCCTCTCCGCCTCCTCCATTGTTGTTCCGAGCGGGATTACTATCTCATCCGTGTTTCTGGCTCTGCTTACTGCCGGGGGAAGGTCTGAAAGGTCAATTACATCAGTTCTTGCAAGAACCACAGCGCTTTCTATGCAGTTTCTCAGTTCCCTTATGTTGCCCGGCCAGTCATAGCTGTACAGGGCTTTTGAGGCAGGAGCCGTGAATCCCGTTATGTTCTTTCTGTTCTCCTCATTGAAGAGATTAAGAAAATGTGTGGATAAAAGGGCAATGTCATCCTTTCTCTCCCTGAGAGGCGGAACCTCAAGTCTTACCACGTTCAGGCGGTAGTACAGGTCCTCCCTGAACCTTCCGGCCTTTATCTCCTCCTCAAGGTTTCTGTTGGTTGCGGCAATTATCCTGACATCCGTCTTGATTGTCTTCTCTCCGCCAACCTTCTCAAACTCATGTTCCTGAAGTACCCTGAGAAGCTTTATCTGTGTGCTCTGGTTAATCTCACCTATCTCATCAAGAAAGACAGTGCCTCCGTCTGCCTGTTCAAAGCGGCCCTTCCTGTCTGCAACCGCTCCTGTGAAGGCTCCCTTGACATGACCGAAGAGCTCGCTTTCCAGAAGGTTATCGTTAAGGGCCGCGCAGTGGACCTTAACAAAGCTCTTATTCTTTCTGTCAGAAAAGTTTACAATTGCATCTGCAACCAGTTCCTTGCCCGTTCCGCTCTCTCCGGTAATAAGCACGGAGGCCCTTGAGGGAGCAATCTGGACAATTGTGTCCATGAGGCGCTGCACGGCGGGACTCTTTCCTACAAGGGGTGAATAGGATGTACGGCTCCTGAGTCTGTCCAGCTCTGCCTGAAGTTCCTCATTCTTACGTGCCATATCCCTGGAGGAAAGGCTCTTTTTAATAAGTACAAACAGGTGGTTCAGGTTTACGGGCTTTGTAAGAAAGTCCACCGCACCGTTCTGCATTGCCGTAACTGCATCTTCAATTGTCCCGTGGCCCGTGAGAACCACTACGGGGACTGTGGGATAGGAGGTGTAAATCTTCTTGAGGAGCTCTGAACCGTCCATTCCGGGCATTCTGAGATCAGTTATGACCATGTCCACATTGCGTGAGTTTATAATCTCCCACGCCTTGTTTCCGTCTTCTGCTCCTATGCCCTCATAGCCTTCCATCTCAACGGCCTGGATAAGCCCGTTTCTTATATTCAATTCATCATCTGCAATTAGAATGGTGTTCTTCATATCATTCTCCTATGCCTCTATCCTGAAGCGCTGGCTTCTGGGAACCGGCAGACTGAGGGTGAACTCGGATCCCTTTCCGTATTCGGATGTTACGGAGACATTGCCGTTATGAAGCTTCATTATCTTGAAGATATTGGTAAGTCCCAGTCCGGTTCCGCCGGCCTTTGTGGTGTAGTAAGGCTCAAATATCTTTGACATTGTCTCATCCGTCATTCCGCATCCGGTATCTGAAACGGTTATGCGCACCATGTCTCCGTCCAGCCTTGTGCCCACTTTAATTTCCTTTACTTCGGATTCAGGACAAATGGCCTGAACCGCATTTCTTATGAGGTTGAGTATGCTCTGTTCTATGAGATTTACGTCAATCTCCACGTTGGGAAGACTTGTTGCTTTGTCCGTTGTAAGCTCAATCCCCTGCTGGGCGGCCTCAGGTTCCGCAACGGCCACAGCCTTGAGAACAACTGAATTTACATCCGCAAGGGTTGGCTTTACGTTCATTGGTTTTACTGCAAACAGGAAGTCCACGGTTATGGCGTTCAGGCGCTCAATCTCATCGCTTATCACCTGAAGGCTCTTTGATGCATCCTCATCAGTAAGAACTCCGTTCTCCCTGAGCTTTCTCTGAAGAATCTGGAGATAGATGGAAATGGATGCAAGGGGGTTCTTTATCTCATGAGCAATTCCCGCGGCCATTGTTGTCATGGCTGCAAGGCTTTCATTCTTAAGATACTCTTCCCTAATCTTTCTGAACACAGTCACATCATGGAAGCAGAAGATGTAATGGTCCGACTGATCGGGACGGAGCCAGTAGACCCTTATGTCTGCCTTGCCGTAAGAGGCTCTTTCAAGAACGTAGTTGTACTCCTCCTCGGAGCCTGTCATGAGAACACCCTTTATGAACTTAACAAGCCCTGTGTCCCTGAACAGCCTTTCAACGTTTATTGAACTTGTATTTTTTCTCCTGAAGCAGTCTGCATGATCGTAGAGAACGTTGTTCATGTAGAGAACTGTACCTTCTTTGTTTACAAGAAGATAACCCATCTTAACGGAATCCAGTATTTCCGTCCTCATTGCAAGTTCATTGCTTCTTGAGTCCAGGATTCTGGCAATTTGCTCAGGTGAGAGTTTTGCAATTCTGCTCAGGGCTTTTTCAGTAAACCTGCTCAACGTACAACCCCCAGTGCGGTGAAAACAACAAAATCAAAGGTAAGCCTGGGCACCTGGTTGAAGGATGCTGCCTTTGATGTATGGTTTTCTATCTCCTCCAGAAGATAGCTGCATTTTCTCTCGGAAAGTTCTCCGCTTTCAAGTCTGTTTCTCAGTTCACGGACAAGCAGGCTGTAGAAACGGGTCCACATGCCTGTTCTCTCAAGCTCCTTTACAAGAGCCGGGAACTGCGGGTCTTTGCCCTCCGAGACTTCCCTTGCGCTGCGGTGAAGAAGCTCATCATCAGCACCGCTCATTGTTATGAAGAAGGATTCAAGGTCCTCATGGGCATTCGGATCAACGAACAGGGAGCTGAGAATTGAGTTCTTCTGCTCCGTGCTCATGTCGCTGAAATGGAACTGTCTTACACGGGAGAGCACAGTCTGGCCTATCCTTCCGGGATTCTGTGACACCAGTATGAAGTATGTATCCGCAGGAGGTTCTTCAAGAATCTTGAGAAGTGCGTTTGATGATGAGTCTCCGGCATTCTCAAGACCCTCTATTATCACAGTCTTGGTCTTTCCGTCCGCAGAATATTCGGAACACCACTTCTTTATGTCCCTTATCTTGCCAACGGTCACTCCCTGGCCCTTTGAAAGCGGATAGAGCTTTTCAAGGCTCTTTCTCATTCTGTCAGTCCATTTGGGAATGTCCTTCTCATCAAGGGAGGCAAGTTCTGAAAGAAGATCCATGCAGTCTCCTGCATCTGAGAACTTCTTTCTGTTGGCGGCGCTCATGGAATCCATAAGGGCGCCGTGGAACTGTTTGAGGTAGACCTTTACGGTGCGCTCGAGAAACTGGGAGGCGGCTCTGTTTCTGTTCTTCTCAAACAGATTCAACGCAGCGTTAATCTGCGTTACGTTGTCTCTGTCCGAGAGAATTACAGTTGATTCAAACGTGCTTCCCAGGGCATCTGCAACTTTGTTTGCCGTATACATACGCCCGGAGTATCTTGAGCCTGAGAACAGGACACATGAAGGGAAGCTGCCATCCTCTATCAGTTTTTCAATCTGCATCACATAAGGCCCTGGACCTGATTGAGGGCAATATTGAAGACGGGCATGATTATCTTTGTTGAGATAATGCTTTCATTGAAGAGTTTCTGAAGATCAAACATGGTCTGATATGCCAGAACGGTCTCAATAATGCCTACCACAAATACCATCTCCGCAAGTCCCAGAAAGAAGCCCAGAAGATTGTCCACAAAGTTGATTCCCGCCGTGTCTGATATTCTCCTTATGATGGTGCCCAGCATCTTTATGAGCAGGAAACCCGCCATGAAGAGCACCACATAGCACAGAAAAGCTCCAAGCCAGTAAGGAATACCGGTGCCTGAAAGCTTGGGAAGAAGCATCTTGGTGAACATAAGGGCGGCCGTAAGGCCGGCGATATACCCGGATTTCTGTGAGAATTCATCAATAAAGCCTTTGATTGCTCCCCATATTGCGCCTATTGCGCAGAGAGCCATGATTATCCAGTCGAGTGTATTGAACATATCCATGACCGTAATTATATCCTGATAAGTGTACAATATCAATTTGGCAATGCGTGCTCTTTCCGATTACCAGCATTTTCATTATACTTTTGCACATGAGTATTCTGACCAAATTATTCGGTACAAAAAAAGAAAAAGATATCAGGGGTCTTGCCCCCATAGTTGATAAAGTTGCATCCTTTGAGCCCTGGGCCAAGGGCCTGAAAGATGAAGAATTCCCCCTTCAGACACAGAAGTTCAGGGAACGTCTTGCAAACGGTGAAACCAAGGACAACATCCTTCCTGAAGCATTTGCCCTTGTGCGCGAGGCCGCATTCAGGGTTCTGGGAGAGCGTCATTACGATGTCCAGATTATGGGTGCCATTGTTCTCCACCAGGGAAAAATACTTGAACTGAAGACCGGTGAGGGAAAAACCCTTACCGCAGTTCCCGCCGCGTACCTCAATGCCCTTGACGGCAAGGGCGTGCATATTGTCACCGTAAACGACTACCTTGCACAGAGAGACGCACAGTGGATGGGAGGAGTATATTCATTCCTGGGCCTGACAACAGGCGTCATTGTCAGCAACATGGACAATGAGAGGCGCAGAGAGGCCTACGGCTGCGACGTAACATACGGAACCAACAACGAATTCGGTTTTGACTACCTCAGGGACAACATGAAGTTCCGCCTTGAGGACAAGATTCAGCCAAAGCACCACTACTGCATTATAGATGAGATAGACTCAATCCTCATTGATGAGGCCAGAACTCCCCTCATCATCTCCGGCCAGGCAGATGATGACACCGAGATTGCACGCAATGCCGAGAAGATTACTCCCTACTTCAGGGAATGCGCCAAAGACCCGGAGACCGGTGAATATCCGGTAATCTCTGCCTTTGCCCGCTTTGAGGAAGGTGCAAAACTTGAGCCTGACGGAGATTACATGGTGGATGAGAAATCCAGGAGAGTAAGTTTCACCAAGGAAGGCATGACCCACATGGAGCAGCTCCTGCAGAAGATGAATGTAATCCAGGGCTCTCTGTACGATGACAACAACTTTGAATACGTTCACTACGTAACCCAGGCCATGGTTGCCCGCCTTCTCTACCGCAGGGACACTGACTATGTTGTTGTGGACAACCAGGTCCAGATAGTGGATGAGTTTACCGGCCGCATACTCTACGGCAGAAGATACTCCGACGGCCTGCATCAGGCAATAGAAGCCAAGGAACACATCAAGGTCCTGGGAAAGAACAGAACTCTTGCAACAATCACATTCCAGAACTTCTTCAGAATGTATGAAAAACTCTCCGGTATGACAGGTACCGCAGACACTGAATCTGCAGAGTTCAGCCAGATTTACAACCTTGACGTTGTTGTAATTCCCACCAACCTCCCCGTTCAGAGGAAGGACATGGATGACCTTGTCTTCCTTAACGAGCAGTTCAAGTACACTGCAATCTGTCAGGAAATCAAGCGCGTCCATGAAACAGGTCAGCCCATCCTTGTGGGCACCGTCTCAATTGAGAAGTCAGAGCTCCTGTCTGCAATGATAAGGAAGATGGGCATTCCCCATGAGGTTCTGAATGCCAAGAACCACGCCCGTGAGGCCGCAATTATTGAAAATGCAGGCGCCGTGGGTGCCGTTACAATTGCCACCAACATGGCCGGCAGAGGAACGGACATAAAGCTGGGCGGCTCTCCGGACTCCATGACAAGGAAGGTTTGCGGAACAGAGGCCTCCGAGGAAGAGTTCCAGAAGGCAAAAGAGAAGATAATGCCCAGGTGGCAGGAAGAATACGAGAAGGTCAAAGCTCTGGGCGGCCTTTACATTCTTGGAACTGAAAGACATGAGTCCAGACGTATAGACAACCAGCTCAGAGGAAGAAGCGGCAGACAGGGAGACCCCGGAACTTCTCGCTTCTTTGTCTCTTTTGACGATACTCTTCTGCGCCTCTTTGCCAAGGACAACGTCAAGGCAATGATGGGCCGTCTGGGAATGAACAGCGGAGAGGCCATTGAGAACCCCATGGTCAGCCGCGTCATAGAGACAGCCCAGAAGCGCGTTGAGGAAAGAAACTTTGAGATAAGAAAGCATCTTCTTGAGTATGATGACGTTCTCAACGAGCAGAGAAACTTCATCTACAGCCAGCGTGACGAGATTCTTAAGGATTCCGACATAATAGGACGCTCCATCAGGGCCTGCAACGATATTATTGACGACATTGCAGATGAGGAAAAGGATATCTCCGCCTTCATAAATGCCCTTCCGGACAGGATAGGATACACATACATCCCTGATGAGCAGGACAACAGCAGCGACATTGCCTCTCTGAAGGAAAAGGTCAAGGAAGATGTAAAGAACAGCCTCATGGCCAAGGTCAACACCGTAGGCGCTCCCCTGTTCTCCGTCTTTGTCCTTCAGACCTACCTCAGACAGATAGACACAAGATGGCAGAACCACCTTGAGGAACTGGAAGATCTGAGAGACTCCGTATCATTGAGATCCTATGCACAGAAGAACCCGCTTCTTGAGTATAAGCTTGAGGGTTTTGACATCTTTGACACAATGATTGAGAAGATAAGGGCTTCCGTTGTAAAGACCGTCAACCAGGTCAGAATCAGAATCAATCCGGAGAACAACCCGGGCCTCAGGAACAGAAAGGTCAACTTCCAGGAAAGCCATGCGGCAAACAATGCCTTCCAGAACATTGCAATGCAGCAGATTCAGCATGCAAGACAGAGTGAGAACGCAGGCAACACCAACAGCATTCAGGTTGTCAGAAGCACTCCCAAGGTCGGCAGAAACGATCCCTGTCCCTGCGGAAGCGGCAAGAAATACAAGAACTGCCACGGCCGCAACACCAACGGCTGACAAAAACAAAGGCTGCAACATTCAGATAAATGTTACAGCCTTAATTATTATTTCTTTAAACCGTGAAGAATTGCTCTGACCTCGGGATCAGGATAGCACTGCTCAATCTCATCATCCGTAAGACCTACAAGCTCGTGGCAGAGGTAGTGAATCCAGGTCTCATCCTCGGGCTTGTTCAGAACGTGCTTTCTGCACCAGTAATCCGGCTGGATGGGAAGAGCTTTCTGGTTCTTGTATACGGGAACCTTGTAATCGTAGACGGCAATCTTCAGATCCTCACGGGGAATACCCTTGTCCATGATAATCTGGCCAAGTTTGTTGACTGTGTTGCCTGTATCAAAAATATCGTCCACAAGGAGAACCTTGTCTCCGTATCTGAGGTAGTCCGGGGAATATGTCCAGCCATCAACAAAAACCTTGGTTTCCTCTCCGGGAATAAGGGCGTAGCGGCTTCTGGCAACAACGGCGGCGTACAGAACAGGTCTTCTGTTTTCCTTCTTGCTTACAATCTTGAAATACTCGGAGATTACGTTTGCAAGATAAACTCCGCCTCTCAGGGATACATAGATGACATCCGGAATGAAATGATCCTCAACATGCATCTTGTAAGCCATCTTAAGGGCACTGTCTCTGATTACATCATGTGAAATAAACTCTTTTGCCATAAATCCCCCTATTTCTGAGAAAGAATCTCAAGTCCGTTGTGCGTGATTGCAACGGTATGTTCAAAATGAGCGGATGGTTTTCCGTCAGCGGTAACAACCGTCCATCCGTCATCAAGATGATCAATTCTCTGTGAGCCCATGTTGATCATGGGTTCTATTGCAAAAACCATGCCCTCCCTGATTCTGGGATTGCCAATGGTATGACTGACATAGTTGGGCACTTCAGGATCCTCATGAACCTCAAGCCCCACTCCGTGGCCGCAGTATTCCCTCAGAACTCCGTAGCCGTTTCTGGTAGCGTGCTTGTAGACTGCAGCGCCTATGTCCTGAATTCTGGCTCTGGGCGAAGAGGCGGCCTCAATGCCCTTGTAAAGGCACTCACGGGTAACCTTGATCAGTTTGAGCCTGTCTTCAGAGACCTTGCCCACCGGATATGTGCGTGCGCTGTCCGAGATGAATCCGTTGAGGTTGATACAGGTGTCTACGGAGACTATATCCCCTTCCTGTATGATTTTGTTTCTTCTGGGAATTCCGTGGATAACTTCCTCATTGACGCTTATGCATGTGGAAGCGGGAAAACCCTCATAGTGCAGAATTGCAGGTTTTCCGCCGTGGCTTATTATCCAGTCATGGCAGAAAGCATCAAGATCCTTAGTGGACATGCCGGGTTTAATTCTGCCCTCTTCCAGAGTATCAAGAAGATCACAGAGCATGCGGCAGCTCTTCCTGATACCGTCAATCTGTTCCTCTGTTTTAAGATAAATCATCCAAAGACCTCGATGCAGTATCAAGAAGACCGTTGACGAATCTGTAGCTCACCTCGTTGCTGAATTCCTGAGAGAGCTTCACGGCCTCGTCAATAACGCTGTTGACCGGAATATCTTTACAGAAAAGAAAAGAGAAGAAAGAGATTCTCAGGATGTTCCTGTCAACGATGTTGATATTCTCTATACTTCTCTTGTTTGAAAATCTACTGATAAGACCGTCAATCC